>JBAUUA010001065.1:0-2091 GCA_049582465.1 Bradyrhizobium sp.
GAGATCCATGTCTCCATCGCGCCGTTGACCGCGAGCACGAAGATGACCAGCCCCACCAGCGCGAACACGTATTTGGCGAACAGGCCCTGCCGGAGCGACCCAATTGTGTCCTTGACGCCGATCATCCAGACCCTCGGAAGCAGCCCCCGCGGCAGCCTTCGTTGATGGCCGTCCCGGCCTAAGCTCCTGTCTAGCACAAAAGGAGGGGTGCGGGCCGGGCCCCTGCCAGCGTGGTTAGCCCCGATTCTGGGCAACGAGGCGCGTAGCCCGTCCGGAGCGCAGCGAACTCCAGGGCTTAAGTCGCGCCCGTTCTTCTCCCTCCCCCGACGCGCGCAGCGCGTTGTGGGGAGGGCCGGGGTGGGGGTGGTGCCGCAGCGGCGGTGGCAGTGATGTGCGACGAGCGCAACGTCACCGATTGAACAACTGCCGCAGCACGTCGTTCATCGCCGGGCTGTCCTGCTGCGGCGGCGTATCGTTCTGCGCAGGCGCTGCCGGTGCAGCCGGGGCAGGCGCACCCGGCGCCGGCAGGCTCCGGCCCTGGCTCGCGCCCTGGCCCGTCCCCTGGCTCAACCCCTGCTGCAGCAGATTGCCGATGGTCTCGCCGAGCGCCCCGCCGAGCGGGCTCGACGAATTGCCGCCCTTATTAGTGCCGCTGTCCTGCCCGCCGCCGAGCGCCCCGCCGAGCCCGCCCAATCCGCCGCCGCTGCCGAACAGGCCCTTGCCCATCTCCTTCAGCTTCGAATAGGCCGCATCGGGATTGTCGAGGATGCCCTGCATGTCCGGATAGATGCGCGGCTCGGCCCAGGGGCCATCGATGACCACGGGAATGCCGAGCCCGACCGGATCGGAGGCGCGGCCCTGGCCTTCGGTGGTCAGCACCAGCTTCGGCTCGACGCGAAACGCCAGCGTCTGCGCCCCGAGATCGACGGTGCCGGCGCCGGTCATCTTCACCAGCGGGCCGACCAGGTTGAGATCGCTGGTCGTGGCGTGGCCCTTCTCGACGCGGAACGAGGCGCCGAGCTGCGTCAGGTCCGTGGTCTGCTCCTTGCCCTCTTGCCATCCCGTCAGCGTGCCTGAGGTGAGCGAGCGGATCATCTGTGCGACGTTGAGGCCGCGGATCGCGCCGTCCTGGAACACCGCGAACACGGTGCCGTCGAGATTGGACATGATGGCGCGCTGGCTGTTGCCGGTCGAACGCAGCACGAGCTTCGCCTGCAGCCTGCCGTCGAGCTTGTCGAAATCGGCCGCACTTCGCAGCAAGGGCAATGCGCGCACGCCGGTGAGGTCGCTGCGCAGCGAATAGGTCGGGCTCGGCAGCGAGGCGTCGATGATCAGGTCGCCGCTGGCCTGCCCGCCATAGGCGCCGAGATTGGCGAACCGCACTTTGAGCACGCCGCCGGCCAGCGCGCCTTCGATCGCGGCCGGCGCGAAATGCGCTTCGCCGATGTTGATTTCGGCTGCGGAGATGCGGGCCTGCACGTCGACATAGTTCAATCCCGTGAGGTCGATGGTGACGTTGCTCCAGGGATGCTGCAGGCCCTGCGCGGACGCTGCATCTTTCTTCGCGGAAGCAGCGATGTCGAGCCGCTGGAAATCCAGGTCGAGTTTCACCAGCGGCTTGCTGGAGAGATCCGCCGACGCCCAGCCGTTGAACGCGCCGTCGCCGAGCGTGCCGGAGACGCCGTTGATCATCACCACCGGACCGTTGAGCCGCACCTCGGCCTTGGCCGACAGCGGGGCCTGCAGCGCGCCGGGGGCTTCCAGCTTGAGCTCGACCGGAATGTTCTGCCGCTCGCCGGGATGGGCGGGCGCAATGGCGCCGATGTCGAAGGTGAGCGGCTGCTCGCCTGCCTTGGCGCGGCCGGCGATCCTGACCTTGCGGTCGTCAGACATTACGGCGTTTGCGTTGATGCCGTCGATGCGATCGTTGACGCGGTCGCGCACATTGGAAAACTCCACCGCACCGTCGGTCACCGTGACGCGATCGATGATCGGCGCATCGGTCTCCGGTTCGCTGCTGCCGGCCGTAGCCGGCCGCGAAGTCGGGCTGAGCGGTCCGGCGCGCTCGCGCAGCAGCGGCACATGCAGCAC
>JBAUUA010001066.1:0-2434 GCA_049582465.1 Bradyrhizobium sp.
CCTTGGCACCGTCGTGGCGTTGGGCCTGATCTTTGCTCCATTCACCATGAAAACGCTCATCTTCCTCAGTGTTGGTACGGTCGTCTTCATTGTGCTGCCGTGGCTGACGCCGCGCTTCTTCCGGATGTATGGTGGCCGGCCGTCGGAGCTGGAGACCAAGTTTCTGCTTCTCTGCCTGTTGGGAATGGGGGCGTTGGCATCCTGGGCCGACAGCGAAGCCGTGCTTCCCGCCTATCTCATAGGGATGGTTCTGGCAGGAACCGTCGGCAAGGATCACGCCCTGGTTCGGCGCTTGCGTACGCTCACGTTCGGGCTGTTGACGCCGTTCTATTTCATTCGCGCTGGCTCGTTCGTTTCGATACCCGCTCTTGTGGCCGCGCCCGCAGCCTTCATCCTGTTTCTCGTGGTAAAGATTTCCGCAAAGATGGTCGGCGTCTATCCAGTGACCAAGCTGTTCGCGGCGCCGAACAAGGAGGCCATGTACACAACTCTCCTGATGTCGACAGGGCTGACCTTCGGCACGATCTCCTCGCTATTCGGTTTGTCGCATGGGATCATCAACCACGGCCAATATTCAGCGCTCGTCGCAGCGGTCATCGCCAGCGCCGTGATTCCAACCGTGATCGCCAATGCATTTTATCTCCCCCGCCACCTCTTGCCGGAGGCCGAGCTGGAGCAGGCGTCTGATGGTCTGCGAGAAGTGACGCAGCTTCGACCGATCACGCGAAAAGCCGAATGACGGGAGCGTGCCGTGTTCAACAAAATTTTGCACGCCAATGACGGGTCGGAACACGCTTTTCGTGCATTCGCGCTGGCGCTCACGATAGCGAAGCAGAACAATTCAGAACTTCACATGGTTTCGGTCGAGGAGATCGATTACATGCCGGAATTCATCGAAGAGGTTCGACAGGAGACAGGCACGGCCGCGCGGCGTTTTCACAAGGTTTTGCAGCGCGCCCGCGAGATGGCCGAATTGAACCGTGTCAAACTCGATACCCATGTCATAGCCGGACATCCGGTGCGAGACATCGTCGAACTTGCCAAAGAGCTTGAAGTCGAACTTCTTGTCATCGGAGCCGCCGGCCATTCTGCGCTGCACGACTGGTTGATCGGCAGCCGGGCCGATCGAATCGTGCAGCTCGCGCACTGTCCGGTCCTGGTCGTAAAATGATGCAGGCGACCGCATGGCGTCAGTCAATGCGGTGCGGCCGCAGCTCCGGAGCCCCCAGGCGGTCCGGGTTCGCTCGCTGGCGACCGCGGGTCCGGGTGTCGGTCTTGACGCGCCCCGATTTCACTCTGAAGCCACCAGCGCGTGAACCGAGAACATGCCCGCGCCGTCGGTCCATGTGGCCCGTGGCGTCCAGCCCGTGCCGCGCGCCAGCGCCGCGAAGCGCTCGAGGCTGTATTTGTAGCTGTTCTCGGTGTGGATGCTCTCGCCGGCGCGGAATGAGAAGTTTCGCCCGAGCACGCGCACGGTCTGCGCCTTGCGGCTGATCAGGTGCATCTCGATGCGGTGACGGTCGCGATTGTAGATCGCGCGGTGGGTGAAGGTGCTGATGTCGAAATTGCCGCCGAGTTCGCGGTTGATCCGATGCAGCACATTGAGGTTGAAGCGCGCGGTGATGCCGGCCTTGTCGTTATAGGCCTCGTACAGCACGCGCTCGTCCTTCTCGAGATCGACGCCGATCACCATCTCCGCGCCCGGCCCGAGGATCTCGCGGGCGCTGCGGAGGAAACTGCAAGCCTCATGCGGCTCGAAATTCCCAAGCGTCGATCCCGGGAAAAAGCCGACTTTCGGCATGTCGGCGACCGCCTCGGGCAAAGCGAACGGCGCGGTGAAGTCCGCCGCCACCGGATAGACGGCAAGGCCCGGGAAATCCTGCCGCAGGGCGTCGGCTTGCGCTTTCAGGAAGTCGCCGGAAATGTCGACCGGCACGTAGGCGCCGAAGGCGCATTCGTTCAGCAGCAGCCGAACTTTCGTGGTCGCTCCGGCGCCGAATTCCACCAGCGCCGCACCTCTGGGGACGGTCGCCGATATCGCGCCGCCGCGGTCGCGCAGGATCGAAAGCTCGGTGCGGGTCGGGTAATATTCCGGCAACAGCGTAATCTGCTCGAACAGTTCCGAACCCGCGGCGTCGTAGAAATATTTCGGCGACAGCCGCTTCGGGTGCTGCGACAGGTCGTCGAGCACGTCGTCGCCAAACGGAGAGGCTTGTTCGTCAAAGCGCTGCGCTTTGGCCAAAGCGGGGGCGTGCACATTCATGATACTCTCCAGAACGCGCGCTCCGGCGCGATTGAAATTGAAAGATCAGGTGGCGTAGTCGGCGAGGCGCAGTCCTGTGAATTGCCAGCGATGATGGGGATAAAAGAAGTTGCGATAGGTGATACGGCTGTGTCCGTCCGGGGTTGCAAGCGAGGAGCCGCGCAGCACCAG
>JBAUUA010001067.1:0-8140 GCA_049582465.1 Bradyrhizobium sp.
AGATCGGCGAGGATTCGTCGACGCGGCGGCCGACCTGGCTGACGATGCGCTGACAGATATTCAGCAATTGCTGATTGTCGCGGAAACGAATCCCGGTGCGCTGGATGCGGCCCGCGACTTCGATGTACACCGTGCCTGCGCCATTGACCATGATGTCGGAGATGTCGTCGCGCGACAGCAGCGGTTCCAGCGGACCGTATCCGAGAACGTCGTTGCAGATGTCGTCGAGCAGTTCTTCCTGCTCGGCGATCGACATCACGATGTTCTTGATCGCGATGATCTCGTTGACGATGTCGCGGATTTCCTCGCGCGCGGACTCGCCGTCGAGCTTGGCGAGCTGGGCCAGGTCGATCGCCTCGATCAGGGCGCCGAAGATGGTCGCCTTGACCTGGTAATAGTTGTCCGAGCGCCGGTTTTCGACGACGGGCGGCGGGGCTGGTTTCGCGGGCGAGAGCGGTGGGGAGGAAACGGTCGGCGGAGGCGGTGCGCTGCGCGTAACAGCCGTCGTCGCGCCGGAAGCTTGTTCCTGCGCGCCGGAGGCGGGCTTGATCGCCCGGGATTCGATATCAGGTCCGCTACGCTTACCAAACACGACGTTACTCCACGCGGGCGGCTTACCTTGCCCGCAACTTCTCGATCAGGGGCGACAGGAACGAACCCCGCGGCTTTTTGGTCTCGCCACGGCCTGTCAGCCGTTGCGCGATCTGCAGGAACATTTCGGTGGTACGGTGATTGGCGGAAATTTCCGCGATCATCTGACCGTTGTTGGCGGCTGCGCCGAACATCTGCGGCTCGAACGGGATACTCGCGATCGGGTCGTTCTCGATCGCCTTGGCGAACTCGCTGGCGTTGATTTCCGGCCGCTTCGGCACGCCGACCTGGTTGAGACAATAGAGCGGCATGCGGTCGTTGGGCCGCGACGCCTTCAGGAGATCGAAGATATTCTTGGTGTTGCGCAGGTTGGCGAGGTCGGGCGCTGCGACGATCAGGATATCGTCGGCGCTCACCAGAGCGCGCTTGGCCCACCCCGACCACTGGTGCGGAACGTCGAGCACGATGCACGGCATGGTGGTGCGAAGCGTGTCGAAGATCGCATCGAACGCTTCAGCGCCGAAGTCGTAGACCCGGTCGAGCGTCGCCGGAGCCGCAAGCAGGCTGAGATGGTCGGTGCATTTCGACAGCAGGCGGTCGATGAAAGCGGTATCGACACGGTCGGGCGAGAAGACCGCATCCGCAATGCCCTGCACGGGATCCTGATTGTAGTCGAGGCCGGCGGTGCCGAACGCGAGGTCGAGATCGGCGACCACGGAATCCAGCGCAAGATCGCGCGCAATCGCCCAGGCCACGTTGTGCGCGATGGTCGACGCGCCGACGCCGCCCTTGGCGCCGACGATGGCGATGATCCGACCGACGGCCTTGGCCTCCGGCGCCGAGAACAGCCCGCAGATCGAGCGCACCACGTCGAGCGTGTTGACCGGCGCCAGCACGTAGTCGCTGACGCCGCGGCGCACCAGTTCGCGATAGAGCATGACGTCGTTGACGCGGCCGATCACGATGACGCGGGTTCCGGCGTCGCACACGGTGGCGAGCTGGTCGAGCCCGGTCAGGATATCGGTGCGGCCTTCGGTTTCCAAGATGATCACGTTCGGCGTCGGCGCGGTACGATAGGCCTCGATGGCGGCGGCCATGCCGCCCATCTGGATCTTGAGATGCGCCTTGCCGAGGCGGCGGTCCTCGCCCGCCGACTGCACGGCGGCGGCGGTTTCCACCGTCTCGCAGAAGGCCTGCACGGAGACACGCGGCGCGGGCGCAATATGATCGTCCGCCGCGGGCGACGTGCCCTCCGGCTGCTCTTCGGGATTCTGGCGTGCGTAGCTGATCATTTGCCTGTATCGCTGAGTTTGGCCTTGTCGGCATCTGGATAGGTGATCGCGGTCGGGGTGCCCTTGCGATACTTCTCGAACGCGGCGGTGCGACGCGCCGTATAAGGCGGCGTTTCAGACCGCGGCTGCTCGAGGTCCGCGGGATTGTCGACCATCGCCGCCATGTTGCGCTGATAGGCGCAGCCGAAATTGTAGTACTGCTTGTTCTCGAAATAGCTCTTGTTCTTGATCGAGGGACCGAGATCCTCCGGCCAAAGCCCGCAGGGGCCGGCGACCGCCGAGATTTTCGGGTAGTTCAGCCGGATCGCGGCCAACTGGCGCGGGTCATCGGGATGATAGCGGTGCACCACAAGCCCGCGCGCCGGCACGCCGGCAGCGGCGAGCAGGGCCTGGATTTCCCGCAACGCGTCCGCGGCCGCGCGCGCGTTGGGCGTGTCGATCGGTACATCGGCATTGATCGCGCCGGTGGCTTCGTGGAGCCAAGTCTGCGCCAGTCCCATCACATCGGCGCGCTGGGAAGCGGAAAGGCCGCCGCGCGCATGGCCGACAAAGATGACGATCGACTGATCGGCTTCCCGTATGGCGATCGGATGGCGCAGGCGATAATCGTCGGGAATGCTCGCCGTCACCGCCTCATCGGTGTGCGTGCAGGCGCCGAGCGCCACGGCGAGACCGACGAGCGCTCCGGCGACGCGCAGCGCGCTGGCGACGCGGAGGCCGCGATTGCGATCGGGGAGTATCTGGGTTGTCATCGTATTATCCTCGTCCCGCCTCAATCGGTGATAAAGCCATAGGTGCCGCGATAATTCCGCGCCGGCTCGACGCGGCCTGGAGCGCCGTAGATGCGATTGATGCTGCCGAGCAGATCGGCCTGCGGATCCGACACGCTGGCGAAACCGTCATCCGGACGCGACAGGTCCTTCTGCGCCACGGCGCGCACGATGAAGGGCGTGACAATGACCATCAGCTCGGTCTGGTTGTTGACGTAATCCCGGCTGCGGAACAGCGACCCCAGAACCGGCAATTGCGCCAGTCCCGGCAGGCCGTTGATCGCCTGCTTGGTCTGATTCTGGATCAGGCCGGCCATTGCCATCGCGCCGCCCGAGGGAATCTCCAGCGTGGTCTCCGCGCGGCGGGTCTTGATCGAGGGAATCGATGTTCCACCCTGACCGCCATTCAGGGCATTTTCGAGCGAGACTTCGGAGACTTCAGTCATCACCCGCAGGCTGATGCGTCCCTCGGTCAGCACCACGGGCGTGAAGTTGAGTGAGATGCCGAATTTCTTGAAACTGACGGTCTGGACGCAGTTTCCGATCGTGCCCGACGTCGTCGTCTGGCAGGTCACGCCGGTCGGGATCGGAAATTCGCCGCCCGAGATGAATGTCGCGGACTCGCCGGAGATCGCCGTCAGGTTCGGTTCCGCCAATGTCCGGATCACGCCTGCGCTCTCCATCGCGCGCAGCGTGGCGGTGACCGACGGCGTCGAGCCGAACGATGTCGCCAGGCTGTTGCCGGGGACGAGGGGCCCGTTGTTGGCGGTGAATGCGTTGCTGTTGTTGAACTTCACGACCGCGGTGCCGTAGGTCATGTTGGCGCTGAGGTCGATGCCCATCTGCTTGATGATCGAGCGCTGAACCTCGGCGACAGTGACCTTCAGCATCACCTGATCGCGGCCGCGGACCGTGATCGAGTTGACGACCTTGTCGACGCTGCCCACCAGACGCCCCGCCAGATCGCCCGCCTGCTGCGCCTCGAGCGGATTCGCTGCCGAGCCGGTCAGGATCACGCCGTCGCCGAGGCCTTCAACCTGGATATCGGCATTGGGCAGCGTCTGCTTCAGTGCGGTACGCACGCCATTGAGGTCGCGCGTCACCGCGATGTCGTAAGCGGCGATCTGCTGCCCGGCGGAATCGAAGAATACGATGTTGGTCTGGCCGACCGCGGCGCCGATGATGTAAGCGCGCTGCGCGGAGCGGACCACGGCGTTGGCGATCTTGGGATCGGCGACCAGCACATCCTTGATGTCGCGCGGCAGGTCGATCACGATCGATTTGCCGATGCCGAGCGGAAGGAAGCGCGCATTCATCTGGCCGTCGGCGACGACGGGTGCGGCCACGCGATAGTCGCTCGCCACCACGGGCGTCAGGGCCGGATTGAGCGTGAACGCCGTGACGGCTGAAATCGACAGGGCGCGGGCCAGAAAGGTCCGCGTCGCCGGCTGAAATCCCCCGCATTTCATATCGTGCGTCCTTTCGCTCACTTCTGTGTCATCGTCGGGCTCGAGACGCCGTAGCGAACCACGTTGATGGTTTCGCCTCGCCGCCTTGAAGTCTGGTCTTCGGTGTTCTCGGCCATGTTGATGTCGGCGATGCTGCGCAACGCCAGCTGCAGGGTGCCGCTCTGGCGCGCGCGGGCGAGCGTCTCCGCCTGCTCGGGTTTCAGCTCGAGGGTGACGGTCTTGCCGACCACGCTGTTCTGGCCGTCTTTTTCCTTCGGCGCCTGGTCGATCGCGAGAACCCGGATATTCGACAGGATGATCTCCGAGTTGACGGAGTCGGCCGAGCCCGCAACGGCGGGATTCTTCTCGCGTTTGGAAAGAATGACGTCGACGCGGTCGTTGGGCAGGATGAAGCCGCCGGCGCCGGTTTCCGGCGAGATTTCGGTCGAGATGGCGCGCATGCCGGTGGGCAGGATCGCCGCCATGAAGCCGGAGCCGTTGCCCTTGACCAGCTTGGGCTCCCGGATCGGTTCGCCGGCGATGAAGGGGGAGCGCGCGATCGAGCCGGCTATCTGGGTGGTGGCGTCGGGGCGTTCGTTGCGGCGAATGAAGGTGTTGCTCGCGCTCGCCGTCGGCCAGGTCTGCCAGACCATGTCTGCAGGCGTGACCGTCTGGCCGAGGCCGATGTCGGACTTGGCAACCAGAACGTCAACGGTTTGCAGCTGCGCTGCCGGCGCGGCCGGCGCAGGCTTGTCGTCGGACCCGCTGGCGAGATATGCGGCGACGCCGCCGGCACCGACAGCGATGGTCAGGACCACAATGCGTGCCCTATTCATTACGCTTCACTTTCCACAAAACGCGCGCGACGCTTCCGTCGCCGTGATGGGAGTTGACCAGCTATTCGTCAAAGCATGGTTAATGAGGCGTATCTAAATCAACTTAACGCCGGGTTTATCCGGCGCGCTCAGCCGATCGCGAAGCGGGCGAGGTCGACTGCCTTGATCCAATCGGTCTCCGGGTAGACCATCAGCGCGCCGATCGCGAGCGCGATGCCGTAGGGAATGCCGCTGTCCTTGGCGTGCAGCTTGAGGAGCCAGGTCTGGCCGGCCAATGCGTAAGGCAGCGGCCATTGCCGGAACTGCAGCAGCAGCAGCGTCAGGGCGCCGCCGAACAGCGAGGCATAGAGCAGGTAGTTCAGGAGATGGCCAAAGCCGAACCAGAGCGCAGCGGCGGCCGCCACCTTGGCATCCCCGCCGCCCATCCAGCCCATGGCGAAACAGCCGAAGCCCACCACGAGCACGGCCGCGCCCGCGCCGACATGCATCAGCATATCGTAAGGCGCCATGCCGCTCAGCAGCCCAAGCGTCAGGAAGCCCGCCGTCAGCGCCAGCGACACCCGGTTCGAAATCGTCATGGTGAAAAGATCGCTCGCGGCCGCGAACGCCATCAGCGCGGGAAACAGCAGCAGGCGGGTGATGTCGAGAATCATGGGTTTGTCGGGCCCGTGTGGCTGACGCGAGGTCGAAGCAGCGCGAAAATCCTAGCGGCGAGAAATGAACAACAGGGAAACGGCCGCAAGCATTCCGGCACAGGAGAGCCTCACCAGAGGCTGGCGATCCGCATCGCGAGCACGACAACCGCCAGCGCCAGCGCGAGGCAGACCAGTTCGGTCGACGTGGTTTCCCGCTGGCCGGCCAGCGAGGTCTTGCTTGCCGCGGCTGCGGCGGAATCCGGTTTACGCATCTTTACGCCACCAAACTTACAGCGGAAACAACAAAGGCCCCGGGAAAGCCCAGGGCCTTTGTGCTCGTCAATACGCGCTCGCTTACTTCAGCGAGGAGTTGATCGAGGTGAACTTGGCGTTCAGGGTGGTGCCGAGGCCGTTGACGACCGCGATGATCGCGAGCGAGATGCCGGCGGCAATCAGGCCGTATTCGATGGCGGTGGCGCCGGACTGATCCTTCACGAAACGCGCAATCAGGTTCTTCATAGATAGCTCCATGTGTACACGTGGCTGGTCGAACTTACGTTTGGTCTCCCCGGCGTTCTCAGCACCGTGACCATGGCGTCACCCTATGGTCGGGAACTTGCGGTGCAGTTAATTCGGTCGCGTAAACATGGGTGCACCGGCCAGATATTGAGCACAGTAAATTTCGGATTAAAGATTTTATTGCAATGTTGGGCGCGTCGCGTTCGCCTTTATGATCGCGCGCGGGCTCACCGGCGGACCGGCCGATTCACCGCTCCTTAAGCGCTGAGCGGTACGCGTAAAGTCCCTGATCAGATGAGGCGGCCATGTCCAGTCTACCGCTCGAAGTCGTCGAAATGCTCGGCGGAACGATTGCCAAAGTGGTGCCGATCACGATCGGGCTGGCGCTGGTATTTTCGGTGCTGACCCATTTCTGGGCCTGCAACCCCGGCACGCCGTGGTGGCGCAAGCGCGAATTGATCACCGACATCTGCTACTGGTTCTTCGTGCCGTTGTTCGCGCGGGTATTGCGGATCGGGCTGTTGGTGCTCGGCGCCGGCGTGGTCTTCCATGTTTACGACGCCGACGGGCTGATCGCCTTCTACGACAATGGCCACGGGCCGCTGTCCGAGTTGCCGCTCTGGCTGCAGGGGCTGCTGTTCCTGACGCTGTCGGATTTCATGCTGTACTGGCTGCACCGGCTGTTTCACGGCGGCGGATTCTGGAAATATCACGCGATCCATCATTCCTCGGAAGAGCTCGACTGGATTTCGGCGGCGCGCTTCCACCCGGTGAACCTGTTCCTCGGCACCATCATGGTCGACGTCATCCTGCTGATGGCCGGGATCTCGCCGAACATCATGCTTTGGGTCGGGCCGTTCACGACCTTCCATTCGGCGTTCGTGCACGCCAATCTCAACTGGACGCTGGGCCCGTTCAAATACGTGCTGGCGACCCCGGTGTTCCACCGCTGGCATCACACCGCGCTGGAAGAGGGCGGCAACACCAACTTCGCCGGGACCTTTCCGGTCTGGGATCTCTTGTTCGGCACCTTCCGGATGCCGGAAAACCGGCTTCCCGAGACCTATGGCAAGGACGAGCCGGCGATCCCGTCCGAGATTGCCGGGCAACTGGCCTATCCGTTCCGGAATTTCTAGGCCTCTAAAAATGCAGGCCGTTTAAGCTTTATCTACGCTGTTTGCGGATCGTTCACACATTGACGGCTAGATTGGGCCTGTCGGGCGCCGGTTCCGCGTGTTGTTTTAACCGGCTTGTCAACGTCCCGGGGTAGAGTATGTCGTCCAGTTTCCTGCGTAGGCGCGCGCGCGCGCCGTTCGGATTTCGGTCGCTCGCGATCGGTTTGCTGCTGTGGCCGGCCGCCGTCATGGCGGAGCCCACCGCGGACGCCATCGCGGTCAATGTCGATCAGGCCAAGCTCGTCAAGCTCCCCAACCGCGTTGCCACCATCGTGGTCGGAAACCCGTTGATTGCCGACGTAACCATGCAGACCGGCGGGATTCTCGTGGTCACCGGCAAGGGCTACGGCGCCACCAATTTCATTGCCATGGACCGCGCCGGCGAGATCCTGGTGGACCGCGTCATCCAGGTCGAAGGCCCCACCGACCAGCTGATCACGATCTATCGCGGGATCGACCGCGAGTCCTACAGCTGCATGCCGGTCTGCCAGCGGCGGGCGACGCTCGGTGACGGCGATGCCTATTTCAAGTCGGTGATGGATCAGGCCGGCACGCTCTCCAGCCAGGCCAGCGGCGCCGCGACGGCAGGCAAGACCAATTAATCCAGGCGGCTCGCCTCGCCGTCGGCTTTCGCGCCTCTGCAGCGATCGGTTGGCATTCGGTGCCGCGAATCGATTTGCGCCGGCCGGGCCCACAACACGGTTAAGCCGGCGTTAAGACGACGGGCCGCCCTGTTCGGGTGGGCCGAAACAATTCAACAATGAGTTTCGGGTAATCCTCGCGGGCAGATCGCCGCTGCCCGCCTCAAGGATCAATCGATGTCGTCCGCCGCTTCAGCAGCCTCGTCCAGAAACAAATTGCGCCGGTTCCGTCG
>JBAUUA010001068.1:0-9257 GCA_049582465.1 Bradyrhizobium sp.
GTCAGATGCCAGAAATAGTCGAGGATCTTCAGCCACCAGGGAAATTGCGACCAGCCGTCCGATGTCAGCCCGCGCAGCGGAAAGATCTGCAGGAACGACCCGCCGGCGAACAGCACGATGAGCAGGATCGCGAACAGGAATCCCGGTATCGCGTAGCCGATGATGATGATGCTCGAGGTCCAGATGTCGAACTGCGAGCCCGCGCGCACTGCCTTGCGGATGCCGAGCGGGATCGAGATCAGGTAGCTCAGGAGCGTCATCCAGATGCCGAGCGATATTGACACCGGCAGCTTCTCCCGGATCAGGTGCAGGACGCTGACGTCGCGGAAATAGCTCTTGCCGAAATCGAAGCGGGCGAAATTCCAGACCATCAGCGCGAAACGTTCCGGCGCCGGCTTGTCGAAGCCGAACTGTTTTTCCAGGCTCTTGACGAAATCGGGATCAAGCCCCTGCGCGCCGCGGTATTTCGAATTGACCGCATCGGTGGAAGCGCCCACCTGGCCGCGCGCGCCAAAATCGCCGCCGCCTCCCGAAATCCGCGAGGAGCCGCCGGTGTCGGCGCCGGAAAGCTGCGCGAGCACGCGCTCCACCGGCCCGCCCGGCGCGAACTGCACCACGACGAAGGATACGAACAGGATCCCCAACAGCGTGGGGATCATCAGGAAAATCCGGCGGGCGATATAGGCGCTCATGAATTATTTTGCCTGCTCGGCCTTGGCCGCCTTGTTGGCGTCGAACCACCAGGTATCCGGAGCACCGACGCCTTGTGCATAGCGGGCCGGTTTCGGCGGATGGTCGAACACGTCCCAATAGGCGACGGGGTGTGTGGCGCGAAACCATTGCGGCACCCAGTAGCGGCCGGCGCGGAACACCCGGTCGAAAGCGCGGCAGGCTACCGTCAGATCGGTGCGGTTGTCGGCGCCGATGATCTTGTCGATCAGCGCGTCGATCGCCGGGCTGGCAATACCGGCGAGATTGTACGATCCCTTGGTCGCGGCCGCCTGCGAGGTGAAGAACGGCCGCAGGCTGTCGCCCGGCGTGGCCGACGCGCTGAACCGCTCCATGGTCATGTCGAAATCGAAATCCTCGACCCGGGCGCGGTATTGCACGGCGTCGACAATACGCAGGGTCGCCTCGATGCCGAGCGTGGCGAGATTCTTGATGTAAGGCGCATGATGCGGCTGCAGGCTGGGCTCGTCGACCAGGAATTCGATTTTGAACGCCTCGCCATTCGGCAGCACCCGCTTGCTGTCCTTGATCACATAACCGGCCTCCTGCAGCAGTTGCGTGGCCTTGCGCAGCAGCGTGCGATCCTGGCCGGAGCCGTCCGACACCGGCGGCAGAAATGGCTGTCCGAATACCTCGTCCGGCACCTGGCCGCGGAACGGCTCCAGCAGCCTGAGTTCTTCCGGCGACGGCGGCCCCTCCGCCACCATGTCCGAGTTCTGGAACGGAGAAACGGTGCGCTTATAGGCACCATACATGATGGTCTTGTTGGTCCACTCGAAATCGAACGCCTGGATCAGCGCCTCGCGAACCCGCGGATCCCTGAATTTGTCGCGGCGGGTATTGATGAACCAGCCCTGTCCGCCCGAGGGCGTTTGATCGGGCAAGACTTCCATCTTGACGCGGCCATCCTTGACGGCGGGAAAATCGTAACGCGTCGCCCACACCCGTGCTGTGAATTCCTCGCGGAACAGATAGTTCCTCCCCGTGAATCCCTCGAAGGCGACATCGCGGTCGCGATAGAATTCGTAACGCACGACGTCGAAATTGGAGCTGCCACGGGCGACCGGGAGTTCGGCGCCCCACCAGTCCTTCACCCGCTCGAATTCGATGTAGCGGTTGACCTCGAACTTTCCGACCTTGTAGGGCCCTGAGCCCAGGGGGGTATCGAGCGTCGATTCGTCGAACGGCCGGGTCGCATAAAAGGCTTTCGAGAAGATCGGCAGGCCCGCGACATAGAGCGGCACGTCGCGGGCGCGTTTCTCGGCAAAAGTCACGATCAGCGTCGCGTCGTCGGCCGCTTCGGCCTTCAGCATGTCGCGCAACTGCGTCAGGATCAGCGGATGACCTTTTGTCTTGAGCGTGGTCAGCGAGAAGGCGGCATCCCGCGCGGTCAGTCTCGAGCCATCGTGAAACCGGGCTTCCGGACGCAGCGTAAACCGATAGGTCAGCTTGTCGGCTGAAATCCGCACCGATTTGGCGACCAGGCCATACATCGCGTCGGGCTCGTCACTGGCGCGCGTCATCAGCGGCGCGAACGTCATGTCCATGCCCTGTGCGCCGTCGCCCTTGAGGATGTAGGCGTTGAGCGAATTGAAGGTCTGGTAGGACTGATTATAGGCGCGGACCGACGGAATGAAGGAAAACGTCCCGCCCTTCGGCGCGGCGACATTGACATAGTCGAAATGCGGGAAGTCCGCCGGGTATTTCAGGTCGCCGAACACCGACAGCCCGTGAATCTCGGCGCTGAAGTCGGCCGCCTTCGCGCGGCCCAGCAGCGGCGTGCTCAATGCGCCGACGCCGAGACCGAGCACGTTCCGGCGGGAGAGGTGCGCCATGCGCCGGATATCCTTCAACTGCGTTTGCCGATCCTGGCGGCCTTGTCGGCGTCGAACCACCACAGGGTCGGCAGGCCTGAACGGCCATATTTGGGCAGCGGCTCGGCGTGGCTGAAGCGGTCCCAGCGCGCGTAACGTGAGAATGGATAAGTGTACTGCGGCACGACGTAGAAATTCCACAGCAGGACGCGGTCGAGCGCCTTGGTCGCGGCCACCAGGCCGGCGCGATCCCTGGCGTAGATTACCTTTTCGATCAGCGCATCGACCGCCGGGTTCTTGATGCCGACGGTATTCCTCGAACCGGGCTGATCCGCGCTCTGCGACCCCCAGAATTCCCGCTGCTCATTGCCGGGCGACAGTGACTCTCCCCATTGGTCGATGATCACGTCGAAATCGAAGGCGCGCAGCCGGTTCTGATATTGCGCATCATCGACGATACGCACCGAGGCCGTTACCCCGATGCGTTCCAGCGACGGCTTGTAGAACAGCGCAATGCGCTCGGCCGACGGATCCTGAACCAGGATTTCAACGGTCACCGGCTTGCCCGCAGCGTCCACCAGCTTATGGTCGCGTATCTCGCAACCCGCTTCCTTCAGAAGCTTCATGCTCTCGCGCAAATTCGCCCGCACCGCCTCCGAATTGCCGCCGACCGGATTGGCGTAGGGCGTGGTGAATACTTCGGCCGGCACCTTGTCGCGCACGGTCTCGAGCACCTGAAGTTCCTGCCCCTCGGGCAGACCAGACGACGCAAGCTCCGTTCCGTCGAAGTAGCTGTTGATGCGCTTGTACTGTCCATAAAACAGCTGCTTGTTCATCTCCTCGAAATCGAAGGCGTAGTTGAAGGCCCGACGCAGCCGGGCGTCCTTGAACTGGTCGCGGCGCAGATTGAAAGCGAAAGCCTGCATCCGGCCGGAATCGTTGACCGGAAATTCCTCCTTCACGACGCGCTTTTCCGTGACCGCCGGAAAGTCGTAAGCCGTGGCCCATTGCTTCGCCGAATTCTCGGCGATCCAGTCGGCCTGATCGGCCTTGAACGCCTCCAGCGCGACCAGATTGTCGCGGAAGAACTCGAAGCGCAATTCGTCGAAATTATTCAGGCCGATCTGCGTCGGCTGGCCCGCGCCCCAATAATCCTTGACGCGCTCCAGCCTGACCGAACGCCCGGCGACGAACTCCTTGATGCGGTAGGGGCCCGAACCCAGCGGCGGCTCCAGCGTGGTCGCGGAAACGTCGCGCTTGCGGCCCTGGCTGTCGGTGCCCTCCCAATAATGCTTCGGCAATACCGGCAATTCGCCGACGATGGTCGGTAGTTCGCGATTGCCGGGGGCGTCGAAGCTGAATTTGATGTCACGATCACCGTTCTTTTCGACCTTCACGACATGGCGATAATAGGCGGCATAAAACGGACTTTGCTTCTTCAGCGTCTCGATCGAGAAGATCACGTCCTCTGGCGTCACCGGCTTGCCGTCGTGCCAGCGGGCCTCCTTGCGAAGGCGGTAGATCGCCCAGGCGAAGTCATCGGGATGCGCGGCGCCCTCCGCGAGCAAGCCATACTCGGTGGCAACCTCATCCTGTGAACGCGTCATCAGCGTTTCGTAGATCATGGTGGCGGCGGGCGCGATCGAGCCCTTCACGCCCATGACGGCCATATTGAAATTATCGAAGGTGCCGATCGATATCATGCGGGCGATGCCGCCCTTGGGCGCGTCCGGATTGATGTAGTCGAAACGCTTGAAGCCGGCGGGATATTTGACGTCGCCGAACAACGACAGCGCATGCCGCCAGGCCGGTTCGCTGGCTGCGGTCTGCGCCGCCGCCGGGAGGACGGTTGCGGCTCCCAACGCCGGGGCGACCGCGGCAAAAGCTCCACTCTGCAGAAGATGTCGTCGGGTAATGGCCAATGAAAGAATTCCTGTCGGTTGCGAAATCTTACCCCTTAGAAGCGCAATATAAGGCAAGGTTTCGACCGATTATGTTGCTTTTTCCTCATGATACCAGCTTGTGAAGGGCCCGGCTGCGACGAAACGTCCCGTTAGGGAGCGCAGGCGAGAGGCACGGGAACCGGCTACGCGGGAATAGCAAAACGGCCGGGCGAAGGCCCGGCCGTTTGCGAGGAATTTATTCGGCAGCCAAGCGCCGGCTACTTCGACGCCGTCGGCAGCGGAACCGGGCTGTCCGCGAGCGAGCGCAGATAGGCGATCACGTCGGCGCGTTCACTGTCCTTCTGGATGCCGGCAAAGCCCATGGCGGTGCCGGGGACGAAGCCCTTCGGATTGTCGATGAACTTGTTGAGGTCGTCATAGGTCCATTCGCCGCCCTTGGCCTTCATGGCGGCGGAGAAATTGAAGCCGCGGCCCTCGCCCTTGTGGTCGCCGACGATGCCATAGAGGTTGGGACCGACGCGGTTGGGGCCGCCCTTCTCGAAGGTGTGGCAGGCGCCGCACTTCTTGGCAGCCGCCGCGCCCTTCTCGACGGAGGCGGTCTGCAGCAGCTTCTCGATCGGCTCGGACGGCGCGGCTGCGGCTTCCTTGGCGCCGGCGGCCTCGCCTTCCACCTTCGCGACGATGGCGAAGCCCGGCTTGGCGGGCAGCTGCGGGGTGAACAGCGCGCCCGCGGTGAAGCTCGTCACCAACAGAATGAGGCAGGTGGCCAGAATGGCACCGAGAATTTTATTGAGTTCGAAGGAGTCCATTTCGGATCAGGCTCCAGGCCGGAAATGTCGACGTAAGGCCGGAGAGAAACGGCCGCGGATGCATCAGGAATCAGGCTTTCGCACCGCACCCCGAGCCACGATCAGATATCGGTTTGCCCGTGCTCTGGCAACCCGTATAAATGCAAGAGCTTTCACCCCATCCCCATCATTTCCGGCCTGTTATTGGCCGGGTCCAGACCTCACCCCAATGACCAAAACCCGTGCCTTGGTGCTGATTCCCGCCCGCATGACGGCCACCCGGCTGCCCGGCAAGCCGCTATTGGATATCGCCGGCCTGCCGATGATCGTGCATGTGCTGCGCCGCGCCGAGGCTGCCGGAATCGGCCGCGTCGCGGTCGCCACCGACACGCCGGAGATCGCGTCCGCGGTCACCGCCCATGGCGGCGAAGCCGTCATGACGCGCCCCGACCACCCTTCCGGCTCCGACCGGATCTATGAGGCGCTGTGCAGGCTCGACCCCGGCCGCGAGGCCGAAATCGTCGTCAATCTGCAGGGCGACTTTCCGACCATCCGCACCGACAACATCAGCGACGTGCTCGGCCCGCTGTCCGACCCCGCGGTCGATATCGCCACGCTGGCCGCGGAAATCCACACCGAGGAAGAAAGCCTCAATCCAAACGTGGTGAAGGCGGTCGGCTCGCCGTTGGGCCTGCGGCGGTTGCGTGCGCTGTACTTCACCCGCGCCACGGCGCCTTGGGGCGACGGGCCGCGTTACCATCACATCGGCCTCTATGCCTATCGCCGGGCGGCGCTGGAGCATTTTGTGGCGCTGCCGCCCTCTGCGCTGGAACGGCAGGAAAAACTCGAGCAGCTTCGCGCGCTGGAGGCGGGGATGCGGATCGACATTACCATCGTCGACACCGTGCCGCGCGGCGTCGACACCCCGGCAGACCTCGAAACCGCCCGCCAGATACTGGCAAAAGTCTGACCGCCTGATACAACGCGCCATGACAAAAAAGATGAAAATCGCATTCCAGGGCGAGCCGGGCGCCAACTCCCATATCGCCATTGCCGACGCTTATCCGGACGCCGGGCCGCTTCCCTGCGCGACCTTCGAGGACGCACTGGCCGCGATCTCGTCGGGGGAAGCCGACCTTGGCATGATCCCGATCGAGAACTCGGTCGCCGGCCGCGTCGCCGACATCCATCATCTGTTGCCGCAATCCGGCCTGTTCATCGTCGGCGAATATTTCCTGCCGATCCACCACCAATTGATGGCGCCGCGCGGCGCCAAACTGGCCGGCATCAAGACCGTGGAAAGCCACGTCCACGCGCTTGGACAGTGCCGCCGCATCATCCGCGAGCGTGGCATCAAGCCGATCGTGTCGGGCGATACCGCCGGTGCAGCGCGCATCATCGCCGAACGCGGCGACAAGAGCTGTGCCGCGATCGCCTCGCGCCTCGCCGCCGATATCTACGGCCTCGATATCCTGGCCGAGGATGTCGAGGACGAAACCCACAACACCACGCGCTTCGTGGTGCTGGCGCGCGAGGCGAAATGGGCCGCGCAGGGCTCCGGGCCGCTGGTCACCTCGTTCGTGTTCCGGGTGCGCAACCTGCCCGCCGCGCTCTACAAGGCGATGGGCGGCTTTGCCACCAACGGCGTCAACATGACCAAGCTCGAAAGCTACATGGTCGACGGCAATTTCTTTGCGACCCAGTTCTATGCCGACGTCGACGGCCACCCCGAGGACAGGAATCTCGCCTTCGCGCTGGAGGAATTGAAATTCTTCTCCCGCGAATTCCGCATTGTCGGGGTCTATCCGGGGCATCCGTTCCGAGCGACGTTCAGTGAAAAGGCGGAGTAGATTCCCGGCGCCGTCCAGGCGAACGCCGTGACGACGAGTACTTACGCCGCCGCCTTCTTGCCGAGCCCGAACGCATCCGCCAGCAGGGAATAGGATTTCTTGCGCGCCTCGTGATCGTACACGGCGGTGATGATCATCAGTTCGTCGGCCTGGCTTGCCGTGATCATCGGCTGCAGCTTCTGCAACACGGTGGCCGGGCTGCCGACGAACAGCCTTGAGCGGTTGCGCGCGATCGAGGCGCGTTCGCTGTCGGTGTAGGGGTAGGCCAGCGCCTCCTCGACGCTGGGCAGCGGCGAATACTGGCCGCGATCGCGGCGCAGGCGATTGAGGTCCATCGAGGACGCCAGCTTCTCGGCTTCCGCATCGGTTTCGGCCGCGACCACGGCGACCGCCAGAATGCCGTGCGGCGTCGCGCGCCACGCCGACGGCTTGAAATGCGCCTTGTAGTTCGTCATCGCCTCGATCGCGTCATAGCTCGCAAAATGATGCGCGAACGCAAAGCCCATGCCCACCTGAGCCGCCAGTTCCGAACTGTAGTCGCTGGAGCCGAGCAGCCAGATCGGCGGCAGCGGCGAATCGTCGGGCATCGCCACCACATTGTTGTAGGGATGCCCTGCCGGGAAATCGCGGGTTTCCCACAGGATCAGTTCGTGCAGCCGCTCGAGAAAATCGTCGCCCTCGCGGCGGTCGAGCCGGCTGCGCAGCGCATGCGCGGTGGCACCGTCGGTGCCAGGCGCCCTGCCGAGGCCCAGATCGATCCGGCCGGGAAACAGCGCCTCCAGCATCTTGAAGCGCTCGGCCACCACCAGCGGCGCATGGTTGGGCAGCATCACGCCGCCGGAACCGACCCGGATGTTCTTGGTCACCGCGGCGATCTGGCCGATCATCAGGTCAGGCGCGGGGCTCGCGACCGATGAGAGATTGTGATGTTCGGCCAGCCAGTAGCGGGTATAGCCCAGCGCGTCGGCGTGGCGCGCCAGGTCGATGCTGTTGCGCAAGGCCGCCGCCGGCTTGGTGCCGGTGGTGACGACGGAAAGGTCGAGAATCGAGAGCGGTATCATGCGGCTAACCTAGTGTGCCGGGCCGGGCCCACAAAGGGTGCCCTGATGCAGATCAGGCGCGCGTCAGCGGACCGCTGGTCAT
This sequence comes from Bradyrhizobium sp., assembly GCA_049582465.1. Lineage (GTDB taxonomy): Bacteria > Pseudomonadota > Alphaproteobacteria > Rhizobiales > Xanthobacteraceae > Bradyrhizobium. The sequence goes on from JBAUUA010001068.1 coordinate 8,229, forward strand.
CAAGCCTTGCCTGAAGGTGGGACAGAAATTGACAATGCATCCATCTTCATTTCATGCCCACCTCCTGCCGATCCGACGCATCGAAGCGGATTTCTCCGTAAATATATGTAAAACAGGTGCTTACTACCTAATATCCTTATCCGGCATCGGCCATTCCTTTGCCCAACCCATGTAAAATGCGGTCAATTTCTCATCTCATCCGAAAGAATTGGGCAATTTCCCATCTCCAATGGGCTGTTGGGCAGGCCCTGTTTGGCCTATTTTAGCGTCCTGCAGCTAGACCTGCCTTCCGACCCTAACCGGCTTCAAGTGGAGTTCACGGCGCCATGCCCGAGGTTACGCCCCCCGCATCGAACGGGCACCCCGCTTTGAAGCAGCCTGCGATCTCCTTCGAGTTCTTTCCGCCCAAGACCGAGGAGATGGAGAAGAGCCTGTGGGAGACCATCAAGCGGCTGGCGCCGCTGGCGCCGAGCTTCGTCTCGGTGACCTACGGCGCCGGCGGATCGACGCGGGAGCGCACCCATTCCACCATCGCCCGCATCCTGAAGGAGACCGCCCTGCTGCCGGCCGCGCATCTGACCTGCGTCGGCGCGGCGCACGGCGAGATCGACGACATCGTCGGCCGCTATCACGATATCGGCGTCCGCCACATCGTGGCGCTGCGCGGCGATCCGCCTGACGGCATCGGCACGCCCTACCGGACCCATCCCGACGGCTATCAGACCTCGGCCGAACTCGTCGCCGGCATCAAGCGCCAGCATGGCGATATCGAGGTCTCGGTTTCCGCCTATCCAGAGAAGCATCCGGAAAGCCGCGACTTCGACGCCGACATCGACATGCTGCAGGCCAAGGTCGACGCGGGTGCTGCCCGCGCCATCACCCAGGTGTTCTTCGACAACGACCTCTACCTTCGCTATCTCGACCGGGTTCGCGCCCGCGGCATCACCATTCCGATCGTGCCCGGCATCATGCCGATGCACAATTTCAAGCTGGCCCGCAATTTCGTCACCCGCGCCGGCACCACGGTGC
>JBAUUA010001069.1:0-2642 GCA_049582465.1 Bradyrhizobium sp.
GTGCCGAGTTCGTGTGCGGCCGCGGCCGCCAGGCCGTCCAGTTGCGTGAGGTGCTGTTCGCGGGTCAGAACCAGTTCGGTCGCCGCCAGCGCGTCCGACAGCTTGCGGGCTTCCTCGGTGACCTGGACCGCGTAGAGACTGGTGACCCCGATCGCGAGCACGATCGAGAGCCAGACGCCGACCAGATAGATCGGCGGCAGCACCAGCGGCTCGTCGCTGTCCCAGGGCAGCGGCAGATGGAAGAACACCAGCACCGAGGCGCATGCCACCGCCAACAGTCCGAGGGCTATCGTCAGCCGCACCGGCAGCGCCGTTGCCGAAATCAGCACGGGGGCCAGAAACATGAACGAAAACGGATTCTCCAGGCCCCCGGTGAAATACAACAGGCCCGCCAACTCGACGATGTTGATCGCAAGCAGCGCGGCCGCATAGACCGGCTCCAGTCGCTGCATCGGATTGAAGGCGATCTGCAGCACGAGGTTGAGCAGCGCCGACAGGCCGACAATGGTGACGCAGGGGACGACCTGGACGTCGAATTCGAACCCCTGCACCACGATGAAAATGGCGACGAGCTGCCCGAGCACGGCGAGCCAGCGCAGCCGCAGGATCGTGTCCAGACGGACATAGCGGCGCGGATGGCGAAAATCGGAGACAGCGACGTCGGTCATGGGCGGAACTCTAGCCGCGTAGGCTCCGGACCACAAATTTGCCAGGCGCTGTCGGGACATGGTCCAATGCCTTGCGCTTGCCGCGGCGATGGCCCAAGGAGCAGCAGCAAACCAGCGGCAAAGCAGCAGCCAAAGGAACCGCCGAAGGAACGGTCCGCATGATGAATGACGGCGCAGCCCCGTTGCCTCTGCCCGCCGCCGATCCGACCGCGTCGGCGGCGATCGAGGTCGCGCATCTCGTCAAGGTCTACAAGACCACCCGCGCCGTCGACGACGTCTCGTTCCGCATCGCGCGCGGCAGCGTGACCGGGCTGCTCGGCGGCAACGGCGCCGGCAAGACCACGACCATCGCCATGATCATGGGGCTGGTGCTGCCGACCTCGGGAAGCATCCAGGTACTGGGTTATCGGATGCCCGAGCAGAGCGCCGAGGTGCTCGGCCGGATGAATTTCGAAAGCCCCTATGTCGACATGCCGATGCGCCTCACGGTGCGCCAGAACCTGACGATCTTCGGCCGGCTTTACGCTGTGCCAGACCTGCGCGAGCGCATCGCGGAGCTCGCCGCTGATCTCGATCTCGGCGAATTCCTCGACCGCGCCAACGGAAAACTCTCCGCCGGGCAGAAGACCCGCGTCGCGCTGGCAAAAGCGTTGATCAACCGGCCCGAGCTGTTGCTGCTGGACGAGCCGACGGCGTCGCTCGATCCCGATACCGCCGACTGGATCCGGCAGCATCTATTGACCTACCGCAAGGCCCGCGGCGCGACCATCCTGCTGGCCTCGCATAACATGCTCGAGGTGGAGCGGCTGTGTGACCGCGTCATCATCATGAAGCGCGGCCGCATCGAGGACGACGACAGCCCGAACGAGATCATGGCCCGCTACAACCGCGCGACGCTGGAGGAGGTGTTTCTCGACGTCGCGCGCGGCCGGGCGCAGGAGACCACGCCGTGAACCCGCTCGCCCTCCATCTGGATATCGCGCCGCATCGCATCCAGGCGATGATCCTGCGCTACTGGTATCTGTTGCTCTCGTCGTGGCCGCGGCTTCTGGAATTGCTCTATTGGCCGGCGCTGCAGATCGTCACCTGGGGCTTTCTGCAGACCTACATCGCGCAGAATGCCGGGTTCTTCGCGCGCGCCGGCGGCACCCTGATCGGCGCCGTGATTCTGTGGGACATCCTGTTCCGGGGCCAGCTCGGTTTCTCGATCTCGTTTCTGGAGGAAATGTGGGCGCGCAATCTCGGCAATTTGCTGATGAGCCCGTTAAAGCCGATCGAGTTTCTGATCTCGCTGATGGTGATGAGCCTGATCCGGCTTGCGATCGGCGTCATCCCGATGACGCTGCTGGCGATGGTTCTGTTCCGTTTCAATTTCTACGGCATCGGGCTGCCGCTGATCGCCTTCTTCTGCAACCTGATCTTCACCAGCTGGTCGGTCGGCATTTTCGTCTCCGGGCTGGTGCTGCGCAACGGGCTCGGTGCCGAAAGCATCGTCTGGACGCTGATGTTCGCGGTGATGCCGCTGGCCTGCATCTACTATCCGGTGTCGGTGCTGCCGCACTGGCTGCAATATGTCGCCTGGACACTGCCGCCGACCTATGTGTTCGAGGGCATGCGGGCGCTTCTGATCGAGCATGTGTTTCGGGCCGATCTGATGGTGTCGGCGCTGGCCATCAACGCGGTGCTGCTGCTGGCGTCATTTGCGGCATTCCTTGCGCTTTTACGCAGCGCCCGCCGCCATGGCTCGCTGCTCCAGGGTGGTGAATAAACCCGTAATCCCACGGAATTGAAGATATTCTCCTTGTACGGCGCGTAGATATACCGATCTGTGCATTGACGCTTTATTGCGCATTCGGCACTATGGTGCGTTGCAAAACAGGCGAGGAATCAATGCCAATTGGTGAGTTCGGCGGCGCACCGCCTCTGGTAGCCGAAGGCAGTCCGGCGCTTACGACGCCGATGTACTGGATGTAC
>JBAUUA010001070.1:0-2267 GCA_049582465.1 Bradyrhizobium sp.
GCATGCGGACGCTGAAGGCGATGGGTTTTTCCGACGCGCGCCTTGCGGTGCTCACGGAGACCACCGAGGCCGAAATCACGGCAAAACGCCACGCGCTCGGGGTTCGCCCGGTGTTCAAGCGCATCGATACCTGCGCGGCCGAGTTCGCTTCCCCCACCGCCTACATGTATTCGACCTATGAGACGCCGTTCGCAGGCTCGCTCGCCGACGAGAGCGCGCCGACGGACAAGAAGAAGGTCATCATTCTCGGCGGCGGTCCCAACCGCATCGGCCAGGGCATCGAGTTCGACTATTGCTGCTGTCACGCCTGCTTCGCGCTGCACGACGCCGGCTACGAATCCATCATGGTCAACTGCAACCCGGAAACGGTGTCGACCGACTACGACACCGCCGACCGATTGTATTTTGAGCCGCTGACGTCCGAGGACGTGCTGGAGATCATCGCGACCGAACGGCAGAACGGCACCCTGCACGGCGTGATCGTGCAGTTCGGCGGCCAGACGCCGCTCAAGCTCGCCGAGCCTTTGGAAAACGCGCGGGTGCCGATCCTGGGCACGTCGCCGGATGCCATCGACCTCGCCGAAGACCGCGACCGCTTCAAGCAACTGCTCGATCGGCTCAAGTTGCGGCAGCCGAAGAGCGGTATCGCCACCTCGCCGGAGAAGGCGCAGGCGATCGCCGAAGCGATCGGCTATCCGATCGTGATCCGTCCGTCCTACGTGCTCGGCGGCCGGGCCATGGAGATTGTGCACGACACGCAGCAACTCACCCGATACGTCGTCCGGCTTGCCGCCGATCTCGATCGGCCGTCCGAGTTCGGCGTGTCGGAGAAGCGGCCGCTGTTGATCGACCGCTATCTGACCGACGCGGTCGAGATCGACGTGGACTGCCTCGCCGACGGCCAGGACAGCTACATCGCCGGCATCATGGAGCACATCGAGGAGGCCGGCATCCATTCCGGCGATTCGGCCTGCTCGCTGCCGCCGCATTCGCTCGACCGGGCGACCATTGCCGAGCTGGAGCGGCAGACACGCGAGCTGGCGCACGCGCTCAAGGTCGGCGGCCTGATGAACGTGCAGTACGCCATCAAGGACGGCGACATTTACGTCCTCGAGGTCAATCCGCGTGCCTCACGCACGGTGCCGTTCGTCGCCAAGGTGACCGGCATCCCGTGCGCCAAGATCGCGGCGCGAATCATGGCCGGCGAAACGCTCAAGAGTTTTAATCTCAAGCCGCAAAGCTTCGAACTCAGCAGCGCGAGGCATGTCGGCGTCAAGGAAGCGGTGTTCCCGTTTGCCCGGTTCGGGCCGGCAGTCGATACCGTGCTCGGACCGGAGATGAAGTCGACCGGCGAGGTCATGGGAATCGACCGCGACTACAACGTCGCTTTCGTCAAAAGCCAGCTCGGCGGCGGCTCCCGCCTGCCGAAGAGCGGCACCGTATTCGTTTCGGTCAAGGATGACGACAAGGTGCGGATACTGGAGGCAATCCGGCTCCTCCACGCGTCGGGCTTTCGGGTGGTGGCGACCTCGGGCACGCAGCGCTATCTGGCCGAAAACGGTGTCGGCGCCATCCGGGTCAACAAGGTGGCCGAAGGCCGTCCCCATATCGTCGATGCCATCAAGAACGGCGATGTCCAGTTGGTCTTCAATACGACGGAAGGGGCCACCGCCCTTGCGGATAGCCGGTCGCTTCGGCGCGCCGCCCTCTTGCATAAAGTGCCGTACTACACCACTCTCTCAGGGGCCGTCGCCGCAGCGCAGGGCATCCAGGCTTATCTCAAAGGTGACCTCGAGGTGTGTGCGCTGCAGCGCTATTTTGCGTCCGGAGCCGGCTGACAGTCAGGCGGGCCGGGCGGCGGTCAGGTAGAGACAGGCATGCAGTCGCGTGGCCGGACAGGTGCCGGACCGCGATGCAAATCTTGACTCTGCGGGCTTGGAGGTTTGAGGACGATGGATAAGATTCCTATGACCGCGGCCGGCTATACGGCACTTGAGACGGAGCTCAAGCAGTGCCAGCAGGTGGAGCGGCCTCGGATTATTCAGCAGATCACTGACGCGCGCACGCACGGCGACCTCTCGGAGAACGCCGAGTATCACGCCGCCAAAGAGGCGCAGTCGCTCAACGAGGGCCATATCGCGGAGCTTGAGGACAAGCTCGCCCGCGCCGAGGTCATCGACGTGTCGAAACTGTCCGGCGATACCATCACGTTCGGCGCGACTGTGACGCTCGTCGACGAGGACACCGACAAGAAGTCGGTCTGGCAG
>JBAUUA010001071.1:0-2074 GCA_049582465.1 Bradyrhizobium sp.
CTCCCGGCCCAGCGAATAGATTTCCGCGATCTGTTCGTCGGTCATCGCGTAACAGCCGCGCGACGAGCAGTCGCCATGCACCATCAGTTCCGAGCCGGTGTGGCCGAGGGAGCGGTCGTAAGCGTTGGGGTAGCCGGTGTTGAACGAGAGATAATAGGCCGACTGCGGATTCATCTGCGCCGGCGAGATGTTGTAAAAGCCTTCCGGGGCCTGGCGGTCGCCTTCGCGGACCTTGGGTCCGAGGTCGCCCGACCAGCGGCAGATCGGATAGGTTTTCAACAGCGCGAAGCGGCCGGAGCGGTCCTGCTTCCAGACCTCGAGTTCGGCCTCCTCCTTGAACAGCCGGACCAGAATCGGCGACTGCAGGTCCATGTCCTTCTCGCCCATATCGGCGACGAGCTTGGGCGATACCGGCTGGTTGGCCTTGGCGTTGGTGGCAAGGGAGACTTCGTCGCTGTTGCAGCCGGCCAGCAGCGCACCGGCCGCGAGGGCGGCGGCGGTGACGAGCGCGCGAAGCAGCGAGCGATGAATCAATGGAAAGCTCCACACCCGACGGGCATTTTCCGCACCCCAATCAAAGCGAACATGCCCTGAAGCCATTGACTAAAATATTACTCTTTGACCCCCCGGGTCGCAAGCCGACACGGGCACCGCAGCGGGTCACCCCCCAGCCATGGTCAACAGAAGTTAAATATTGGTGTCTGGGCCTAATTGGGGCCAAACGGGTCGAATCTCGAAAAACCCCGGAATTGTCGTTCGGGGGGCATTTTTGCGGCCATTTCGGACGAAAAAGCGGCCTCAGGTCAGCTTTCGGCCGATATCGAGGAATTTCTGGCGCCGCTGCTTGCGGATCGCGTCGGCATCGAGGTTGCGCAGTTCGTCGAAGGCCTGGGCGATGGCCTCGCCCGTGGTCGCGATCATGGCCTGGGGATCGCGATGGGCGCCCCCGGAAGGCTCCACCAGGATCGAATCGATCACGCCGAAGCGCAGCATGTCCTGCGCCGTGATCTTCATGGAGGTTGCGGCCTCCTGAGCCTTGGTGCCGTCGCGCCACAGGATCGAGGACGCCGCCTCCGGCGAGATCACGCTGTAGATCGCATGCTCGAACATCAGCACGCGGTTGGCCGTGGTGATGGCGATGGCGCCGCCTGACATGCCCTCGCCGGTGATGATCGCGACATTGGGCACCCCGAGCGACAGGCAGGCGTCGGTGGAGCGTGCGATCGCTTCCGCCTGGCCCCGCTCCTCGGCACCGATGCCGGGATAGGCGCCGGCGGAATCGACGATCGACAGCACGGGAATGCCGAATCGTTCGGCCATCTCCATCAGCCGGACCGCCTTGCGATAGCCCTCGGGACGCGCCATGCCGAAATTGTGCTTGATGCGGGATTCGGTGGTGGCGCCCTTTTCCTGACCGATCACACAGATGCTTTCGCCGCGGAAACGGCCGAACCCGCCCATCAGCGCCTCGTCCTCGCCGAATTTGCGATCGCCGGCGAGCGGCGTGAACTCGGTCAGGAGCGCATTGACGAAATCGGTGAAATGCGGCCGCTGCGGGTGGCGCGCCACCAGCGTCTTTTGCCACGGCGTCAGATTGGCGTAGAGCTCGGTGAGCGCCTGCGCGGCCTTGTCCTCGATTCGCGCGATCTCGTCGCCGATGTCACTGCCGGTCGCCGCCAGTGCGCGCAGTTCATCGACCTTGGATTCGAGTTCGGCGACGGGCTTTTCGAAATCGAGGTAAGAGCGCATGAGATCCGGCATCAAATCAATATAGGGGTGAACGCGCCTGGGAGCGAAGCGGTTGTGGTTGTGCGAATAAGGCTTGCATCTTCAATTGCTTAGCGCGCAATCCGGGGCGAGGGCCGAGGCCTTTTGCCGATTATGCGCCGGGCGGTCGCGGGCGTGAGACGGCTGTTTCGGGTGAGACGGCGCCGAAGTCAAGGCGGCAGAGCGGGTCGCTATTTCTCCGCCAGGGGATGCAGGTCGCGCACCAGGCTCTTCAGGCGCTCCTCCACCACATGGGTGTAGATCTGCGTGGTCGAGATATCGGTATGTCCGAGCAGCGTCTGCACGA
>JBAUUA010001072.1:0-1878 GCA_049582465.1 Bradyrhizobium sp.
CAGAAGAACAGCACCACGACGCACAGCGTCGACAGTGCAAAGCGCAATGGCCAGCGCCGCTCGCGCGCCGCGACCCAGCCGGCCAGGGCCCACAACGCCACGCCGATCCCGAAGATGTAGTTCATCAGGCCGACGAGGAAGATGTAGTTGTACAGCAGGGGAATGGCGAACAGCGGCAACACCGACCAGCGGCCGATCAGCGCGCGGTTCAGCATCAGTACGCCGGATATAATGAGCGCGAACATCGCGACGATGAACGCCTGGCCGGCGAGGTAGATATTCATCACGCGCGCAACCGGCGGCACGATGAAATCCATCGTCAGGTTGGGAATGACCTGCCAGTTGATCTCGTAGAATTGCGCGAGCTGTGCATTCTTCGCCAGCGTGGCAATCACCTGCATGCGCGCGAGGTGATTCACATAGTCAGACAGCGGCGGGACCGGATGCGTCCAGATCGGAATGGAAATCAGCAGCGTGAAGGCGCCAAAAAGCACGGCAATTTGCAGCCCGGATACGCTTGCTGAGCGAAATCGCGACGGCGTCTTGGACGGGAGGTCGGGCTTGGCGGGCGAAAGCATCCGACTTCATAAATCCCAGAGCCCGGATGAACAAGCGATGAATTCGTAGCGGTTCCACCGCGTTTTGGCATGTAACCGGGCGTTCTCGGGAAATAATCAAGCCCATCTCAAGGTCAAATCAAGGCGCCGGCAAAGTCTTATGGGTCGCTATTCGGTATTCACCCGCTCGTTGCAGCGCTGGGCGCTGACAATCTTCGAATGAGGCCAAGGAAGGCCAAAGGAACCAAGCGATGAAACGCTACCTGATCGAACGCGACATCCCGAATGTCGGCCGTCTTACGCGCGCGCAGCTCAAGGATCTTGCCGCGACCTCCAACAGCGTTCTCTACCGGCTGGGCGGCAAGGTGCAGTGGGTGCATTCCTATGTCGCGGCCGACAAAACCTTCTGCGTCTACCTTGCCGAAAGCGAACTGCTCGTCCGCGAGCATTCAAGGCTGGCCGGATTTCCAATCACGAAGATCACCGAAGTGCCGACAGCGATCGATCCGATGACCGGCTTTTCGTCCGCGCTGGATGCCGGCAAAGCTGCTTGATGGCTGCCTGACGGCAAGGCACACATCATTCCGAGCTAATTCTGAGCTTTGCCAAGCCCGGCTGCCGCCGCCTTAGGCATGGTTAACGATTCATCAACCATGTCGGCGCACGATTGCAACCTACACGCACCTGCTGGTGGGGATATCGCCCGTGCGGACCAATCGCGCCTGGCTCTGCATTTTCGGGGCTGCTGTCTTCTGTCTTGCCACCACGTCGCTCCACGCGGAGGACGGCGTATCCAATGACAGGATCCTGTTTGGGCAGGTGTCGGCCCTGAGCGGGCCGGCGCAGGCGCTCGGCCAGGGCATGCGCGAAGGTATTCTCGCGGCCTTCGAGGAAGCCAACCGCAGCGGCGGTATCGGTGGCCGCAAGCTTGAGCTCAAGTCGGTCGACGACGGCTACGAGCCTGAAAAAACCATCGAAGCCACCAAGCGCGCGATCACGGACGACAAGGTCTTTGCGCTTGTCGGTGCGGTCGGCACGCCGACCTCGAAAGCCGGCCAGCCCATCGCCACGGCGGCCAAGGTCCCGTTCATCGGTCCGTTCACCGGCGCGGAATTTCTCCGCAATCCGTTCAACCGCTACATCGTCAATATTCGCAGTTCGTATTTCCAGGAGACCGAAGCCTGGATCGAACATCTGACCAACGATCTCGGCATCACGCGCATCGCGATCCTTTACCAGGACGATGCCTTCGGCCTTGCCGGTCTCGCCGGCGTCAAGAAGGCGATGGACAAGCGCAATATGGAGTTGGTCGCCGAGGGAA
>JBAUUA010001073.1:0-6347 GCA_049582465.1 Bradyrhizobium sp.
GATGCCCGCGACGGCAAGGTCGCGGTCGAAGGCTGGGCGGAGACCTCGCAGGTTACCGCGCTCGAAATCGCAGAGCGGTTCGAGGACGCCGGCGTCGCCGCCATCATCTTCACCGACATCGCCCGCGACGGCCTGCTGAAGGGCCTCAATCTCGACGCCACCATTGCGCTCGCCGAGGCGATCTCGATTCCCGTCATCGCCTCCGGCGGTTTTGCTTCGATCGACGACGTCAAGGCGCTGCTCGCTCCACGCGCCAGGAAGCTGGCCGGCGCAATCGCGGGTCGCGCGCTCTATGACGGCCGCCTCGATGCCGCTGCCGCATTGGCGCTGATCCGTAACGCACGCGCGGCCGCCTAGGAGTTTTCGGATGTTCAAGGTGCGCGTGATTCCCTGCCTCGACGTCAAGGACGGGCGCGTGGTCAAGGGCGTCAATTTCGTCGACCTGCGCGACGCTGGCGATCCCGTCGAAGCGGCGATTGCCTATGACGCCGCCGGCGCCGATGAGCTGTGCTTTCTCGACATTACGGCGACCCACGAAAATCGCGGCACCATGCTGGATGTGGTCCGACGCACCGCGGAGGCCTGCTTCATGCCGCTGACGGTCGGCGGTGGCGTGCGCACCATCGACGACATAAAGACCCTGCTGCGCGCCGGCGCCGACAAGGTGTCGATCAACTCCGCCGCCGTCAGCCGCCGCGAATTCGTCAAGGAGGGGGCCGAGAAATTCGGCGAGCAGTGCATCGTGGTCGCGATCGACGCCAAGCGGGTCAAGCGCGGCGGCGGCGGGGAGCGCTGGGAAATCTTCACCCATGGCGGCCGTAATTCCACGGGGATCGATGCCATCGAATATGCCCAGGAAGTGGTCTCGCTCGGTGCCGGCGAGATCCTTTTGACCTCGATGGACCGCGACGGCACCCGGCAGGGTTTCGACATCCCGCTCACCAGCGCGATCGCGGACAGCGTCCCGGTGCCGGTGATAGCCTCCGGCGGCGTCGGCAATCTCGATCATCTGGTCGACGGCATCCGCGAGGGTCACGCGACCGCGGTGCTGGCGGCATCGATCTTCCATTTCGGGGAATTTACCATACGTGAAGCCAAGGATCATATGGTGCGGGCCGGGCTGCCGATGCGGCTCGATCCCTGACGACTCGGCGTCATAAAAGTGCTAAATGGCTTCAGTTGTGCCCGAATTTTTAGGGCGCGTGAGTTGAGTTGATGCCGCGTTTCACGCTCCACGATCTGGCCGCCACCATCGATGCCCGCGCGGCATCGGGAGGAGAGGCGTCCTATACGCGCAAGCTGCTGGACAAGGGTTCGGAGCATTGCGCCAAGAAATTCGGCGAGGAGGCGGTGGAAACCGTGATCGCCGCCGTCGAGAACGATCGCAACCATCTGATCGCCGAAAGCGCGGACCTGCTGTTTCATTTGCTGGTGCTTCTGAAGTCGCGCGGCGTGAAGCTTGAGGAAGTCGAGGCCGCGCTGGCGCAGCGCACGAGCATGTCGGGATTGGAAGAGAAGGCGTCGCGCAAGCGCGACTAAAGCAACGGGGGTCGGGGCAGATCAAGTCCCGACGTGGAAGCTTAGAGGCGGCGTCATGGATATTCGGGCACCGGAGCAACAATATAATCCCTACCGGATATTCTCCCGGGAACAGTGGGCGCGGCTGCGCGACGACACGCCGATGACGCTGGAGCCGGGCGAGTTCGAGCGGCTGCGCTCGCTGCATGACCGCCTCGACATGAAAGAGGTCGAGGAAATCTTTCTACCACTGTCCCGGCTGCTGTCGATTTACGTCGACGCGACGCTGCGGCTTTATCAGGCGCAGCGCCAGTTCCTCGGCATCCGGGACCGCAAGGTGCCTTACATCATCGGCGTCGCCGGTTCGGTGGCGGTGGGCAAATCGACCACCGCGCGCGTGCTGCAGGCGCTGCTGGCGCGCTGGTCGCCGCGGCCGAAGGTCGATCTGGTCACCACCGACGGCTTCCTGTTTCCCAAGGCCGTGCTGGAACGGCGGGGCCTGATGCAGAAGAAGGGTTTTCCCGAGAGCTACGATCTGCCGATGCTGCTGTCGTTCCTGAGCGACATCAAGGCCGGACGGCGGACCGTGCGGGCGCCGGTCTATTCGCATCTGACCTACGACATCATCCCGAACGAATGGATCGAGATCGACCGGCCGGACATCCTGATCGTCGAGGGGGTCAACGTGCTGCAGACCGGACCGCTGCCGCGCGACGGTAAGGCCGTCGCGGTGGTGTCGGACTTCTTCGACTTCTCGGTCTATATCGATGCCGAGGAATCGGTGCTGCGCGAATGGTTCATCAAGCGCTTCCTGGCGCTGCGCGATACCGCATTCACCGATCCCCGGTCGTATTTCCATCGCTATGCGCCGCTGTCCGACGAGGAAGCGACCGCCACGGCGCTGGCGATCTGGGAGCGCACCAACCTCGCCAATCTCGAGGACAACATTCTGCCGACCCGGCCGCGCGCGACGCTGATCCTGAAAAAGGGCGCCGATCACGTGGTCGAAACGGTAGCGCTGCGGCGGCTGTAGGGCGGGTCACGCTAGGCTGCGTGGCGCGACGCATCGACCCCAAAATGCTCGATATAGCGGGCGCTGATCGCCGATACCGGCATCACGATCAGCACGTCGGTGGTGCCGAACTGATGATCGATTACCGCGCCGTCGCCGATCGTGGCGCCAAGCCGCAGATATCCCTTGATCAGCGGCGGCAGCTCATGCAGCGCGGCCTTCGGGTTGATGGCCTCCTTCGCCATCCGGTTCATCTCGATGCGGCGCGAGGGATGCGCCGATGCGCGCCAGGGTTCCGGGGCCTGCGCATAGTGATGCAGGAACGACAAAGGCAGCGCCAGCCGGTCGGGATCGGTGCCCTCGAAACTGGCGCAGCCGATCATGACGTCGAGCCGGTGCTGCCTGACATAGCTCCAGATGCCGTGCCACAGCAATTCGACGGTGCGCTTGTTGCGGTAGCGCGGCAGCACGCAGGAACGGCCGAGCTCGAGAAAGCGTAGATTTGAATGACGCTCGATCAGGCCGGCGATATCGAACTCGTTCTCGGTATAGAAGCCGCCATTCTTTTCGGCGACGTCCTGCCGCAGCAGGCGGTAGGTGCCGACCACCGGCAGCTTGCCGCCGATCGAGGGTTTGGCGGCGTGGTCGATCACCAGCAGATGATCGCAGATCTTGTCGAATGCATCCTTGTCGCGGCGGGCAAGCAAGGTCGCGGCATCCGCGATCGCGGTGCCGTCCTTGTAGAACACGCGATAGCGCAGCTTTTGCGCGCGCTTGACCTCGCGCTTGCCTTCGGCGAGCCGCACCTCGAGCGCCCCGAGCCGGCCGAGCGTGGCGGAATGGCCGGGCAGCCGGATCGGCTTGATGACGCCGGAGGGCGAGGGCAGCGGCTTGAGCCAGGTGATCGCCGTTTGCGCCGCGGTCCCGACATTCTCCGGCCGCAACATCTGAAAAAGGCGCTGCGTCGATCGCGCCAATTCGCCGTTCTGCATGAAGTCCCTCGCGGCCGCTTCTGTCCGAATCGAATCGGCGCGGCCTTCGAGGGCTGAGAAATCACGGGCGTTCGACAGCCATGTGACGCCGCCATTGCCAGGGTGTGACAGGCCCCGCGCCGGGAACGGAAATGCCGGACGACCCGTCCGGCATCCGATGTTCGAGATGCCCGCCTCGCGCCTTACTTCAGTGCCAGCGGCCTTTCCTCGTCGAGGAAGCCCATCAGTTCGTGGAAGAACTGCATGCGGTTCTTTTCCATCATCACCGTATGCGTTCCCTCGCTCAGCTCGATCAGCCGCTTGTACGGCGTGTTCTTCAACTGCGCGAAATAGCCCTGCGCCAGGTAGCTCGGCAGGTCCGCATCCCATTCGGCGTGCAGCAGCAGCGTCGGCACCGTGATCTTGCCGGGGTCGTACAGCGCCTTGCCCGCGGCCCAGTATTTCGCGCTGTCCTCGACCACGCCGTTCGGCGCGCGCAGCATCGGCGGATTCTGCTTCGCGGCTTCCGGATCCGTGGCCCAGGTCGCGTTCGCCCAGGCGTCGAACACGCCGGGCGGAATCAGATCGGCCTGCTTGTCCGCGGCGACGCCCTTCAGCCAGCGCTCTTTGGCTGAATCCTTGGATACGAGCCGATAGGCGCCAAGCGGCGGCGCGTTGGCGGCGGCGGGCGCGGGCGGTTCGTTACGGATCCATTGCGGCGCATAGAGCACCAGGCGGCTGACCTTCGCGTTGTGCTCGCTGGTGTAGAGACCCGCGATCGAGGTGCCCCACGACCAGCCCATCACGTTGATCTTCGAAACCTTGCGCTTCCTGAGGATGTAGTCGACGGCCGCGCCCAGATCGTGCGCGGCGACTGCCGTCGATACGATCGGCTTGTTCGCCGCCGGCGGCTGGCTCATTTCGGGCGGCCGGATCGAGCGGCCGTAGCCCCTGACATCGACGAGATAGACGTCGTAACCGCGCCCGGCGATCAGATCCATCATCGAGACGCCCTCGATGGGCAGGTCGAACGCGGTTTCGGCCGGGTAGGTCGCGCCATGCACGAACAACAAAATCTTGTCCGGGGACATTTCCCGGCCGGCCAAGTGCTTGTTGCGCACGAACAACTGGATTCCCGCATCGCCTGACGGGATCATGGTGTCGGTCGTTTCCAGTTTCGGGCCCTTCGCCTGGGCGGCTGTGGCCGCGAAGGTGGCTGCGGCCAGGCATGCCAGCGACATCTGTAAAAACCTGCTGATCATCGAAAGTCCTCCCGGGACGTTTTTTGTTGTTGGGCCGCTCGTTGGCGGCTCCGGCGCGTTTCGGCGGACCGGTCACGCATGCTGGGTCCGAACGCCCGCAGCGTCAAGGCTGGCGTCGAGGCCGCCTCAGGCCGCCAGATGCCGCGAGGCGGCGAGCCCGGCGAGCGCCTCAGTGAGCTTGTCGCGGTCGAGCGGTTTGATCAGAAAGCCGTCCATGCCGGCCTCGAAGCAGGCGTAGCGGTCCTCCACCAGCGTGTTTGCGGTCAGCGCCAGGATCGGCGTCCGCAGGCCGGGCTGGCCTGCCTCGCGCGCTCGGATTTGTTTCGTCGTCTCGATGCCGTCGAGTTGCGGCATCTGGAGGTCCATCAGCACGAGGTCATAGGGCGTGCCGGCGGATTTCGCGGCGAGCCAGGATTCCAGCGCTTCCTCGCCATTGGTCGTGATGACGGCGTGATGGCCCGACCGGGTGAGCAGCGAACGCATCAAGAGCGCGTTGATCTCATTGTCTTCGGCGACCAGCACCGAAAGCCCGCGCGCCGGCGAATCAGTCGCAACGGGTGTCTCGATCAGCGCTTCATCGGCAAGGCTCGGCGCCGCCACTTCGGGCGCCATCGACAGCCGCGCCGCCAGCGAGGCCGCGCGCAGCGGCTTTATCAGATAGCCGGTGAAGGCGGAGGAGCCGGAAGACTGCAGCTCGTGCCGCGCGGCCGGCGTGAACATCACGATCCGCTGTGTCGCGTGCCGGCGCGCCGTCTGGCCCAACGCCTCGACGTCTTCGGCGCCGAGCGCACGATCGATCAGCACCGCGTGCCAGGTCCGCTCCGGCAGCAGCGCCTGCGCCACCGCGGCATCGGTGACCAGGCAGGTCTGGGCGCCCCAGCGCTGCAGCCGCCGGGCGACCAGCGAGGCCTCGATGCCCTGCGGCGTCACCAGCATGATCGGCTGGCCGGTCAGGTCCGGCGCCGCGAACGGCTTTTGTTCGCTGTTCGCTGCGGGAAGCGGAACCGACACTTCGAAGGTGGACCCTTTGCCGGGCGTGCTTTCCAGCGCGATGCGGCCGCCCATGCGTTTGACGATGCGCTCGGAAATGCTCAGGCCGAGGCCAGTGCCGCCATAGCTGCGCGCGATGCGGTCGTCGGCCTGCTCGAACTCGCGGAAAATCCGCTCTCGCGCCTCGGGCGCGATGCCGATGCCGGTGTCGCGGACCAGGAAGCTTATTTCATTGGGCCAGATGCCGGGCTCGACGATCAGCGCCACGCCGCCGGTGGAGGTGAATTTTATCGCGTTGCCGGCGAGATTGAGCAGCACCTGCCGTAGTCTTGCGGCATCGCCGATCACTTCCGCCGGCAGCCGTTCGTCGACATAGGCGGCGATCTGGAGCTTGCGCGCCTGCGCCCGTGGCGCCAGCAGTTCGGTGATGTCCTCGATCATGGCGGCGAGCGCGAACGGGCGGTGTTCGAGATCGATCTTGCCGGCTTCGATCTTGGAATAGTCCAGCAGTTCCTCGACCAGCGACAACAGGGCATCGCCAGAGGTTTTCACCGCCTTGGCGTAGGTCATCTGCTCCGGCGTCAGCGGCGTATC
>JBAUUA010001074.1:0-2349 GCA_049582465.1 Bradyrhizobium sp.
ATCCTCGCCCCGATCCCCCAGACTTCTGCAAACGCCTACCAATGTCGTCGGTCGTCCGGTTCGCCGAGGTCAAAGCGCGTCAACAACAGCGGGGCGGATCACTGCTTCTGCTTGCGGCGCTTCTTGAGCCATGCCTCGACCAACTCTTCGATGATGATGTAGGCGGGGCGTCCGCCGGCTATCGCGAGGCGTTTGAGCTCCCTGATATTTTCGCGTGACATGTAAACCAAAACCTGGCGGCGCGCCCCTCGCACGACAGGTGTTGCCTTTGATTTCGTCGTCTTCCTGCGGCGGTTTATAAACGCTTCAACCAACTCCTCGACGATGGTGGACACCGGACGGCGATCGTAGATCGCAAAATCTTTCATCTCGTCGATATTTTTCGGCCACATGTACACCAGCATCTGGAGACGCCCGCCGCGGCCGACGCGGGGCGCCGCAGGCTCTTCCTTTTGTTCTTTATGCTTCTTCGGCTCAGCCCGATCCATGCTCGCCTTTCTCCGTCCTGGAGGCTCTTTTAACCCGGCCTGGATGCACCGGCCAGTTCGCCCGAACACACCCGGGTAGACCTTAAATAACACTTACCGCTAGGAAAAAAGCTGTGGATGCACCTGCCCACAGCTATTTTACAATCCTAATATCTTGCTATCTTACTATCTCGCTATCTTGACTCCCGACAATAATGCACATAACTCGGTACCACCATCACAGTTACCTCCCATAGCGCAAAGGGTCGTTCTACGTCGGCGTAACGCGTCCCAGGAATGAGCTCTGGCTCGAATTTCAGGAGGATCTACATTTCCGTGGGTCGAGCATGGCACCATCCGCTAATTATCGGGGGTGGCTGTAACGCTGTAATCGGAATTGGCCGTTGCGCGTTACATCTGAAAAGGAAGGCTAAACATGGGCAATGGCCTACGGGACGAACACGGCCGCCTCATCGACGGCCTCGTCGTCGAGGAATACGGGCAGGGTATCGACGACTACAACACAGGGGCCACGCCGCCCGAGATTTCAAGCGCTTCGTACGATCTCGGCAGGCAGCGCGCTGCCGAGCAAGAAGCGAAGAAACGGGCATTCTTCAAGCGGCAAGCAGACGAGCACCGACGTCGAATGTTGGCGATGCAGGAATTGCTGCCGCCCGACCTGTTCGAGCAGTACGCCCGCGCGATCCAGACAATCGAATTGGCGCCGCCGAGCCGCCGCACACCCAACCGCCGGACGAGGACCGTGCGAAACTCATGACTCTGGATGCCCCTCGGCGGCGATCGATCTCCATCAAAGATCGGCCGCAGCGCTGTCCCTTTGCAAAAATTGCGCGTACCGCGCTGACGCTTTATACGGCTTAATTAATTCTTGATTTACCCCGCAAATAGACCCCATAATTGAACGGCGCCATTGACTAAGTGATTGTGTAAACTCGCTTTTTCCGTTTGACTACGAACCCCAGGTGGTGGCGACATTCGACGCGCACCGGCAACGACGCCTCTACCAGCGGGAGGCCGGCGGGCAGCTTTTCGCACGGGTCTGGGACGACGAATGGGAGATCGTCTCGGCGACGGGACCCCGATCGCGGGATCGCCGCGGCCGCTTCTCATTCTGGCCGCATCGCGCGTCCGAACAGGAGGAGAGCCGCAACTCGGTTTGCCGATCTGACAACGAAACGATGGCCGGGTCGACGACGTAATCGACGACGGCCAAGCCGGGCTCCTGTCTCGCAAGCGCGAGCCCGACATCTCTACCGTATCCTTAGTTATGCCCCTCGATTTCCCGAATCATCTTACGTGCTTCGTCGCGTTCCGGAATTGGACGTCCGCCATCACGCCATTCGATCGCGGCCTTGAAGCCGTGCTTTTGGGCGTACCGCCTGAACCAGAGGCCTTCCGGATTATGGCGGGTGATGCCGTCGAACAGGGTCGCGAGCGACTGGGTTTGCTCGATGCCCATGTTCAACATGACCTGGTTGACGACCATCTTATGCATGGCGAGGTGGCTTTTCGGGACACCGGCTATCCGATCAACGAGCTTGCGCGTGGCCGCCTCCAATTGCTCCAAGGGCACGCATTCATTGACCAAGCCCCATTCCGCAGCTTTCCGGCCGTCGATCATGTTTCCGGTGAACATCATTTCCTTGGCCCGCGTGGGGCCGAGCTTGAACGTCCACATCGCAGTGGTCGGACAGCCCCAGACCCGGGTCGGCATGTAACCGATCCGAGCGTCTTCCGCCATCACGATCAGATCGCAGCAAAGCGCGATGTCGCTGCCGCCGGCAACGGCGGCACCGTGAATCTTGGCGATCGTCGGCTTCGAGCACTTCCACAGGCTCATGAAGCTCTCGGTGTTCTTCTT
>JBAUUA010001075.1:0-11810 GCA_049582465.1 Bradyrhizobium sp.
GCTCGGAATAGACGCTGGACCGGAGGGCGGAGCCAGATTCATCGCGGGCGCCGCCGGCTCCGGCACCGCGGCCGGAGGCACCGGCGGCGGGCGATCGCTGAACATCTGGGCATTGGCCGGCGCGGCGAGCGAAAGCAGAAGGCCCGCGAGCGCAAGCACCGGCAGCCGGCGCCCGCCCCGCCGGGATCGATCGAAGCCATTACCCCCTGAAATCATGCAGCATGCTTTTCACTGAAAACGCGGCAAATTCAAGCCTGCAGACCCCGTCCGACCACGGGGCGGGAACCGCCGGCGAGGCCCGGGTATTATTCAAAAGTCCGCGATCCCATCACAAATCCCTGCCTTGCCCATCCGAAAGCGCGGCATAAACCATGCTTGTGATACGGAGTGGCGGGGCCATACCGTAGTGATTAGCCTCGCCCCCCAGGAGATACCAGGTGCTGGAAATTTTGATCGGACGCAGCCAAAACGGCGCCGAAGGCCGCGACAAGGTCGGGCTCGGCAGCATCCGGCGGCCGGTGATCGGGCTGGCGCTGGGCGGCGGCGCGGCGCGCGGATTCGCCCATATCGGCATCGTCCGGACCCTGATCGCCCATGGCATCGTTCCCAACGTCGTGGTCGGCACCTCGATCGGCGCGGTGGTCGGCGGCGCCTATGCGGCAGGTCATCTCGACACGCTCGAGGAATGGGCGCGCAGCCTGCAGCCGCGCAACATCCTCGGCTATCTCGATATTCGCCTCAACGGCTCGGGCCTGATCGGGGGCGACAAGCTTGCCGCCCAGCTGGAGGCCGCGATCGGCCCGACCCTGATCGAGGACTTGCCGCTGAAATTTGCCACCGTCGCCACCGAAGTCCGCACCGGCCACGAGATCTGGCTGACCCATGGCCGCATGGTCGACGCGATGCGCGCCTCCTATGCGCTGCCCGGGATATTTTCGCCGGTGCTGATCGGCGACCGCTGGCTGGTCGACGGCGCCATGGTCAATCCGGTGCCGGTATCGGCCGCGCGCGCGCTGGGAGCGGAAATCGTAATTGCCGCCAACCTTTCCAGCGATGTCTTCACCCATTCCACGACGATCTATTCCCATGGCGCCACGGCGGAAGCGCCGGAGGCCCTGGTCGAGCCGGCACCGCCGAAACGCGGCTTTGGCAGACTGTTTTCGGCCGAGCGCACCATGAAGCGCGAATTCTTCGGCGGCGGCGGCCGCCCCGGCATCTCCAGCGTCATGGTGGATGCCTTCAACATCATGCAGGACCGCATCACGCGCGCCCGCCTCGCCGGCGATCCGCCCGACCTCCTGATCTCGCCCCGGGTCGGGCAGATCGGCTGGTTCGATTTCCACCGCGCCGGCGACCTGATCGCCTTCGGCGAGCGCGCCGCCGAGCGCGCCATCGACTCCATCCAGGAGGCGATCCACATTCTGGCGCCGGCTTCCGGCGGGCCTCGGCCGATGGCCGAGAGCAAGCCTGGGCCAGTGGCCGACAGCGAGTCGTGAAGAGCCGAGTCGTGAAGAGCTGAGCCGTGACCAGCCTGCACGCCCCGTTCAGGCGGTCTTGATGTAGTCGCGCAGCGCTTCCTGCTCCATCTCGTATTCGCCGACGCGCCACTTGACGACGTCGCCGATCGAGATCAGGCCGACGACCTTCTCGCCCTCGAGCACCGGCAGATGCCGGAATTTGCCCAGGGTCATCATTTCCATGATTGCGGCAACCGTATCGGCCGGCCTGCAACTGACGACCTTGCGCGTCATCACCGCGTTGACCGGCTCGTCGAGGACGCCGGCGCCGCGTTCGCCGAGCACGCGCACGATGTCGCGCTCCGACAGGATGCCTTCGATGCGGCCGCCGTTCATCACCAGTACGGCGCCGATTTTTCGTTCACCCAATAGCTTGATCGCAGCCGAAAGTTTGGCGTCCGGCTCGACGCTCTGGATGTGATGGCCTTTGGAATCGAGGATTGCACGTACCGTCATTGTCGCCTCCCTGAAGCCGGTCGCGCCCTCAAGCGAGCGCGACCTTTATTTCCTTGAGCCTTCAATCAACAGTTTGGCGCTGATTTTGTTGCAGCGCGTTCGGCAAGCACGCGCATAAGCACGCTGACGGGCTTATGCCCTTGCCTCATGACAACAGCGATGATGGATGAAATCGAGTTGCGCCGCAAGCGACGATCAGCCGCTGTGCGATGCGTCGTGCGATGACGCATCCGCAGCATCGGCGGCAGCGTGCGGCACCGGGTCGAACAGCGAAAACAACACCAGGCCTGCGAAAAATCCGCCGATATGCGCCTGCCAGGCGACGGTTGCGCCATCGTTGCCGATCGCGATCGACCCGACGCCGAAGATGATGTTGACGCCGAACCAGACGCCGAGAAAACCGAGCACGCGCGGATTGCGCAGTGCACGCGTCAGCGAAAGCGCCGGCACCCTGGCCGCGGCATCGGCATCGCCGCGGCTGAACGACAGAAAGCTGCCCTGCACGAAGGCAAAGCGAATCGCGGCCGCCATGGTGCCGGACACCGAGGCGGATGCGCCGATCATCGGCGCCACCGCGTGCTCGTGGGTGAGAAGATGCGCCAGCGCGCCGGCGGCCGCCGTCACCGCCATGAACAGGAAGAACCGCAACGCACCGAAGCGGCGCGCCAGCGCGCTGCCGAACGGCAACAGCCACAGCACGTTGAAGCCGATATGGCTCAGATTGGCGTGCAGCAGCGAATAGGTGACGAAGGTCCAGACCTTGGCGCCGGCGCCGCCGGGAAAATCGATCGCCAGCAGCGTCGAATCGTAGCGCTTCGGGATGAAGCCGAACACGTCGATGGTCCAGTTTTCCCATTCCGGCGGCAACAGCACCCGCAAATGGATCACCGCCAATAGCAGGATATAGGCGGTCAGCGCGCCGGGCAGCGTCAGGATCGGTTCGCGCGAGGGTTCCGGCGCGATCTCTTGCGGCAATTCTGGCGGGGATTCCAAGGGCTCAGGACCTAAAGCGAGCGGCTCACGCGAGCCATTGCCCCCCATAAGCGGCTTGGCGGTGCGGTGCAAGCGCGCGCTGCCGGCAGGCGGCAGAAAAAGGCCGGGCTTGCCGCCCGGCCTTTTCCAGTTTGCAGTACCTCGACCGAGGGATAGCGGGAAATCACCCCTTGGCCAGCGGAACCGCGACGAACCTCGTGGCATCAGCGGTCTTCACCTGCAGCAGCACGCTGTGCTTGCCATTGGAGTTGGCATCGCTCAGCGCAGAGCGCACGTCGCCGACACTGGCGACCGACTTGCCGCCGACATTGAGGATCACGTCGCCGGTCTTGACGCCGTGCTCCGCGGCAGGACCGTCCGGATCGACCGAGGTCACCACGACGCCCTTGTCACCGGCACCGTCGACTTCGCTTGCCGGGGCAAGGCTGAGCCCGAGACGCGGGGTGCCGGCGGTCTCCTTCGATTGATGCTCCCCGCCGGCATTGGCCTGACGGTCATTCGGCATTTCGCCAAGGGTCAGCGTCATCGTCTTGGAAGCCCCCTTGTGCAGAACGTCGAGCTTCACGGAAGTACCGGGAGCCAACGTGCTGATGGTGCGGGCCAGATCGCGCGAATCCTTCACGTCCCTGCCGTTGACCGCGGTGATGACGTCACCGGCTTCGATGCCCGCCTTGGCGGCCGGGCTGTCGGCTTGCGGATTGTCGACCATCGCACCCCTCGCCTGCTTCAGGCCGAGGCTGTCGGCGATGTCGGCGGTGACCGGCTGCACCTGCACGCCGAGCCAGCCGCGGGTGATGTAGCCCTTGTCCTTGAGCTGGTTGACGACGAGCTTGGCGGTAGCGGCGGGAATGTCGAAGCCGATGCCGACCGAGCCGCCCGACGGCGAGAAGATCGCGGTGTTCACCCCGATCACATTGCCGTTCATGTCGAACGCCGGACCGCCGGAATTGCCCTTGTTGATGGGCGCGTCGATCTGGATGTAATCGTCGTACGGCCCGGCGCCGATGTCGCGGCCGCGCGCCGAAACGATGCCGGCGGTTACCGTGCCGCCGAGGCCGAAGGGATTGCCGACGGCGACCACCCAGTCACCGATGCGCGGCGTCTGGTCGGCGAACTTCACATAGGAAAAATCCTTCTTGCCGTCGACCTTGATCAGCGCGAGGTCGGTTTTCGGGTCGGTGCCGACCACCTTGGCGGTATAGATCGTGCCGTCGTCGGCCGTGACCTGGACCGACTTGGCGTGGTCGACCACGTGATTGTTGGTCACCGCATAGCCATCCGGCGAGATGAAGAAGCCTGAGCCTTCGCCGGTGATGACCTGATGCTGGCGCGGCATGCCGTGGAGGCCGCCGAAACCGTTCTGACCGCGGAAGCCGAATTGCCTGAAGAACTGTTCGGGCGAATCGGATTGATCCGAATTCTCGTCGCTGTCGCGCTGCGTCACGGCAGCGTTGCCGCCGTCTTCATCGATCTTGACGCGGACCGAAATCACCGCCGGTTTGACCTTGCTGACGAGATCGGCAAAGCCCGCGGGGGCCTGTGCTGTGGCCTCGGCCGCATGTGCGGATGCGGTCCATACCGGCAGGTAGTTCGCGACCGGTCCGGCGGCGAGAACCGCCATGCCGAGGCCGGCAACCGAAGCCAGCAGCGCAAGCCGGCGCGGCCGCAGGATTTTTCGTGGCGCGACAGGAGGAGTATTCGATTGATCGTTCATGATGGCGTCTCCAATGCTGAGTTAAGGGAAATCCCTGACCCAACATTGGCGAGCGCACATTACAGCGTCCTGTTCGCCGGATTAATGTTTTGAAAGAACGAAGCGTGGAGAGTCGCGGCGAGCAGGGTTGCAACGGAGTCGCGGCGCACAACGAGCAGCAGATTCAATGATGCTCGCTCCGGCGGCAGCCAGTGAGAACCGTTCACGGCCGCGCACGCCGGATCGGGTAACAAACCCGTGACGGCGCAAAGAAGAAGGGACTCTGAGAAAGCCCCTGCGGGAACTAAACGGTATTCGCCGTTACTCGCCGGTAGAATCGGCGCTGATCGTCGCCAACCGCTATCTCGAAACCGATCTGGAAAAACTAAAGGCGGCGGCCTCGATGGGCTATGCACGCGGAAAGCTTATCGAGGAGACCAACAGGCGAACAATTCCCGCCCCAAATTAGAAAGGCGGGCCGAAGCCCGCCTTTAACAATCCCTGGCTTTTTTTCATTGCCCCTTCGGAGGCAAGAAACCGGCGATATCGATTGCCAGCATCCACGCAGTCAGATCAACGGCGTCTTGAAGTTCAGCGGCATCGCGGCTCTTCCGGACATATTCCGCGGCGAGCAGCTTGATCATCACCCTGCCGCTGTCACGTGGGTTGATTTGTTGCGATTCAAACCAGTTGATCAGGGCGGGAATGGCGTCGTCGATCTCTTGTTCGGTCATCATCGGATGGCGGTTCATGATCACCTCCGCTTGTAATAAACCCGGCCGCGCTTTTCATCGACCTCTTTCGAGGTGCAGTTTTTGCTACTCTGAATGAGCACGGTCTTGCGCATGCGGTCCGCTTTGAGGCGCCTCAGTTGTTTCGGGAGAGCGCAAAAATAGCGGCAGTTCATCTTGGTCCAGCCCGCTGAGTGGCTCTGTTTCGGGCCCTGAAATTTTGTAGGACTTGCATTCCAAACATGCCCATTTCAGTGCCTGAGAATAGTTCGGACAGCGGAGAACCATTTCCTGGCTCCGAACTAAAACTACGACGTCGCAAATCTCGGACGCTGTATAGCGTCGGATGAAAACCTGCGGGGAAGCGAACCTCTCAACCATTTGTCTCGACGCCAAACGCCGACCCTGCCGGGGCACGGATCAGCATGGAATGTGACCCAGTCACATTAAAGCGCGAGCCGAGTGGATGGTTCCAACCGACCAGCACGCCGCATAGCGCCGATATTGAGCATGGAGAGCTTCCGCATGCCATCGGCTTCGCGATCGGGGAACGCTTTCACGAGCACTGTTACGATTTCATCGCAGCCTGGAACCGCTTGGCAATGTCCCCGTTATCGCAATTGGGCCACGACAGCCCCTTTAGTCCGTGGCTCGGGCGCGGTCCTGCTTTACATGCCCCCTAAAGCCCAAGGCGGGACCGTGCTTTGATCTGGCGGCCGGTGCCGCTTCCGGTCAAGAAAGCCACGAACCAAAAACAAAATCTCCCCCTGACGGATCAGGGAAGCCTTGGCTTAATCGGTCTCGCTATTGAGATTTTTCGGTGGAGTCAGCTTTTTGTCGCCATTGCAAAAATTGCTGAAGCAACTGCGGTGACTGCTCCGGCGGAGCAGCAGGCTTGCTAGCTGGGGCCGACGCGAGGAAGCCTTGAAATACCGTAAGCGCGGGCTTCGCTTCGTTCTGGCCTTGGTTGGATTGAGGCCGAGCAGTCTCTATCGATCCTGCGGCCTCGGATTTTATTGATCCCGTGATCTCGGACGGAGTCGAACTGGCGCCGGATTGCCGTAAAGCAGGCGATATGACGACGAAGAGCAGCGCAACAACCATCACGAAGGCCGCGACCGCAGCGAAGCGACCGGCCACGCTGAATAGTCCGGTTCGCCTCTGATCACGCTCCAAGACACCGTACTGGTGGATCGCCCCGGGAGCTGACGGAGGCCGCAAGTAAACTGGTCGGACATCGGACGAAGGGCGATAGGATGTTAGCGACCTATCGGGCTCCGATATCGCTTCTTGCGTAAGCGCCGGTGACTTTGCTCTTTCGCGCAGTTCACGCGGTGCATAGTACGTGAGATCGTTGGGATTGGTGGGGTCTGGCTCATCCGGTCTACTCATCGCTAATCCCCATACCCTTGGCCTCGTAGCCAAGATTACCGCTGCAACTGATCTTTGGGTGCACTTTGGACGCAGCTGCCCCGCAGCCCTCGCCTCTGTCAAACAGTCTACAGCAACCGGCCAGTGTCACCTAGGCCCAGTTTTTAGGGAACCTAAATCCCTTCCCGAAAGTGCTTAGGTAGCCCGGAACGGTGTCGCTTTCAAAACGTCAATAAAATCAAAAAGGGAGGGCTCTGAGAAAGCCCTCCCTCGTTCGTGCTGATCTTCTCGCCGGGACCTACCCCTTCCCGCGCGATGACCAAACTGTTTGACGCCGCCTGTGTATCAACTTCGCGGGCACCTCTGAGCAAACCAGCGAAGCCTTGGAGTGGGTGGACACTAGCCAGCCCCGCGCCGGTCCCCAAGGCGATAGTTAATTTAACCTTAACGGCACAAAGGCGCCGCCAAACCCGTGGAACCGCGCCTGCGGCATGGACGCTGCAAAGCCCCTCTTGCAAAACAGAGAAGGGAATGCGCGTGCGCAAAAGCGGGACAGATCTGTCCCGCCGAGCGGGGCGCGGGGCGAGGTCGACATGAAACATCCGTCAACCCGGGAATTTTTCGCCTATTGGGACGAGAAACGCGGCAGCGCGCGGGCCCCCGATCGCAGCGAGATCGAGCCCGGTGCGGTGCGCGAGCTGCTCGGCGACATCTTCGTATTGTCCTATGACGCGCCGGCCGGTTATCCATTCCGCGTCGCCGGCACCCGGGTCTGCGCCCTGCTCGGCGGCGACCTCAAAGACCGCAGCTTTTCCTCGCTGTTTACCTCAGACAGTCGCCGCGAGATCGGGGACATCATCGCCGTCGTATCGGAGGAGATGCTCGCCGCCGTCGCCGGCATCTCCGCAACGGCGCAGGATGGCTCGCCGGCGCATCTGGAATTGCTGCTGCTGCCGTTCAACGCCCGCGCCCACGCGCCCCTGAGCTTGACCGGATTGCTGGCGCCGTTCGAACGCGAACACCGGCTGCTGCGCGATTTCAGGCTGACCTCGTATCGCTATCTCGGCCACCAGCCGCCGCAAAAGCTGGTGCCACGCGCGCTGCGCAAGCTGGCGGTCGCGCGCGGCTTCATGGTCTATGAAGGCCTGAGCTAGCGCGCGAACGATCACTCCGCCAATTCGGGCCACGGCATGATGGTGGATTTCACCGTCTTCATCGCCATCGCGTCCGCCACCGCCTGGGCGATGCCGGCTTCCGAAAACGGATACAGCGTCTGCATCTCGAGCCAGGGATATTTGTTGCGCGTGCGGTAGAGCATGTCGACGCCGAGCGGCAGGTCGTTGCCGGTGAACCCCCAGGAGCCGAGCACGTTGAGGTCCTTGGTGCAGATGCGGTGCCAGGACGTATTGATCGAGCCGGCATCGGTGAACTGGCCCATCTCGACATAGGTGCCGCCGTCGCGCAGCATCTCGATGCCTTCGGGGCCGGCGCTGGGATGACCCGAGCAATCCATCACGAGGTCGGCGCCGAAGCCGCCGACGACGTCGCGCACGCGCCTGATGCGCGCCTCCGGCGTCGTGACTTCCTCAATGTCGATGGTCGCTTCCGCGCCGAACTTGCGCGCCAGCTTCAGCCGCGGCGTCTCCGGCGCGCCGACGCAGATCACCCTGCCCGCGCCCATTTCCTGCGCCGCGGCAACCGCCAGGATTCCGATCGGGCCGGAGCCCTGAATGACGACGGTATCGCCCCAGCTGAATCCGCCGGCGCGCGTGGCGCGGTTGAAGGCGCGGATGCAGGAGGTCAAGGGCTCCGACAGCGCGCCCAGCCGCAGCGACATGTCGTCGGGCAATTTGTAGATCTTGGTGCCCGGCAGCATGTCGAGATCGACATAGACATATTCGGCCCAGCCGCCCCACAGATGCGGCGCCTTGTCGAAGCCGAGATAGCGGCCGTAATAGACCGGCGTCAGGCATTTGTTCGCGCTTTGGGGATAATGGATGCAGTAATAGCAGCGGCCGCACGGCATCAGCGGCGGGATCATCACCTTCGATCCCACCTTCAGCGGCCTGCTCATGAAATCTTCGGTGAATTCCGAGCCGACCTCGACCAGCACGCCGCCGATCTCGTGGCCGAGCGTGAAAGGCCACGGCAACGGTTTCGGCCAATGCCCTTTCAGGATATGCAGATCGGTGCCGCAAACCCCGCAGGCGCCGACTTTTATCAGCGCCGCCTTCTTCGGAATCGTCGGCCACGGCACGCTGCGAATGACCGGCTGCGCGCCGGGACCGTCATAGGTGCATACGCGGATCGGCGGCATGAGGTTCCCTCTCGCGCCTCTTCTTCTTTGTTGGGGATGGCGCAGCCGAAACGTTATTCGAGACGGCGCGCGGTGCCAACGTCCCGGTGCTGCCGGGGAACCGCCTTGCCTGATGCCCGCACGGGTTGAAGGACGACGCCCGCCTGCACTTGTAGCAAGCGCCGCTAACCGCTCATTAACCTTGCCGGCCGTAGGGTCGGGCGACACCGAGCAGCCGGTCGTCGGATGGCTAAATGTCGTTAGCAAACAAGAAATCGATCCTTCCGGCCACCGAAGAGCGCCGGCGCTTTCAGCGGGTCAAGGTTCACCTGCTCGGCCGCTACATGCTCCCCGATCGCCGCGAATTTCCCTGCCAGATCATCAACATGTCGCCAGGGGGGCTGGCTTTGCTGGCACCCGGCATCGGCAATGTCGGCGACCGCGTGATCGCCTATCTCGACCATATCGGCCGGGTCGAGGGCAAGATCACCCGAATCATCGACAACGGCTTTGCCATGAGCATCGGCGCGACCGCCCGCAAGCGCGACAAGCTCGCCGCGCAGCTGACCTGGCTTGCCAACCGTGACATCCTCAACCTGCCGGAAGACCGCCGCCACGACCGTATCGTGCCGCGCAACCCGATTGCGCTGCTCACGCTCGAGGACGGCACCAAGATGACCTGCCGGGTCATCGATATGTCGCTGTCCGGCGCGGCCATCGCCGCGGAAAACCGCCCGCCGCTGAGATCCGTGGTCCTGCTCGGCAGGGTGCAGGCCCGGGTAGTGCGAAACCTCGAAGAGGGCTTCGCGCTCGAGTTCGTCCACGAGCAGCTCGCCGAAACGCTCGAAGACAACGTTACCGCGCGGTAAAGCGCGCCACCCCCCACTTCCCCGCTTCTCCTTGATTGCGAACGCGGCTTCCGCTTGGGGACGGCCGTCTTTTGCCGGCTTGGCGCCGGCCCGGCCGGGTTAACGCGGCGGGCTTTTGGCCCAGGGAATGCCCTGTTGACGCGGCGCAGCACGTTAATACCTAAAATTTGAATCAATTGCAGTTGTCTAAAATTCTATTCGAATTTTATTCAAGTATAGATCGAATTTGCCGTACCTTTTACTTGAATTCGCCTCAAGTCTACTTGGCTTACTTAGCAGGAGCGCAAAAGCTTTGTGCGAAACGTGGTCCCAACAAGAAACGGGGGCCACAATGTTTGGTTTCAGGGGACAGGGAAAGGGACTGGCGGTCGCCGTCGTCCTGTTCGGATTGAGCGTGCCGGCGCATGCCGGCGATGAACGTGTTCTCTATGCCAGCCTTGGCGACGTCACGCGGGCGCCGATCGGCTGGGTCGAATTTTGCGCGGAGAATCCCGGCGAGTGCCAGGGCGGCGCGACGCAGCCGCGCGACATCGTGATGTCGCAGACGGCATGGCGGGACCTCGCGCGAGTCAACAAGTGGGTGAACGAAACCATCAAGCCGATGACCGACATGGATCATTGGGGCGTGATCGAGAAATGGTCGTTGCCGACGGACGGCTACGGCGACTGCGAGGACTACGTGCTCTTAAAGCGCAAGATGCTGATGGACGCCGGCTGGCCGCGCGAAGCGCTGCTGATCACGGTAGTGCGCGACAAGAAGGGCGAAGGCCACGCGGTGCTGACCGTGAAGACGGACAAGGGCGAGTTCATTCTGGACAACCAGAACGAAAACGTCGTGGCCTGGACCGAGACTGGATACCGCTTCGTCAAGCGCCAGTCGCAGAGCGACCCCAATGAATGGGTCTCGCTCGGCGACAACCGCCCCGCGATCGCCACTGCCAGCGCCCGCGGCCACTGACAACAGAGACACCGGAGACACGCGACCCGGTCACATCCCCACCCCTCCCCGTCCCAGACCGGATCGCGCGCGGCCAGCTCTCCCCCAAGAGCTGGCCGCAACTCTTTGGCGGTGCAACACGCATGGTTTTGGGCTGGGCCCGGTACCCGGGGTCGTGGTAATTTTGCCAATCTTCGGTTTACGGTGGCTTTGAGTCGCATGATCGAAATCACTCCCCGGCCCGAAAGCAGCAGCGGTATCGCCCATATCGGCTCGCAGCCGATCGCGCTGGCTGCAGGCGCCCTTGTCCTTATCCTGCTCGGCGTCGGCGGCATCGCGCTATGGCGCGGTTACACCGGCAATGCCCCGGAGCAGGATCGCATCGTCGCCGCCCGCCAACTGCAGGCGCGCGCCGCGCAGGCTTCCGAGCAGCTGGTCGAGAAAACCAAGGGTCTGGAAGTGACCCAGCAGGAATCGATCGACCAGTTGCAGGTGGTGCAGGACCAGTTGCAGAGCGTCAGACGCCTGCTCGCGGCCCAACAGGCCGACACCAAGCGGCTGTCGGAGCAGGTTTCCGCGCTGACCGAGGCCGTCGAGGGCCTGCGGCATTCGTTCGCGAGCACCCAGGCTCCCGAAGCATCGGTCGCGCCGTCCCCCCACAACAAGGCGGTCCGCACCAGATCCCATCGCGGCCGCGCCCGGTCCCGGGGCTGAGGCCTCATCCCGCAATTGCCGTCCGACCGCGGCCATGCCGTCCCAAGAAGCTGATCGGAACTTTTTTGCGCCGCTTGTGAAATGGATCACATATGCCCGTGCGATCCCGGGGCATTATCCAGTCACCGGATGGCGTGAGCCAATTTCAATATCCGGGGCTGGCAAGGCCGTTAGCGTTATACTGCGCCGACGGCCTTGTTTTTTGTGCGCAGGCGATTTGCCCGCCCCCCACC
>JBAUUA010001076.1:0-1936 GCA_049582465.1 Bradyrhizobium sp.
GGCGGGGGCAGGGTCGAAGCGCTGCCGGTTTCGCGCGGGCGCGAGACCGCTGCGCCACGGCTGCCGCCGGCGACGGCCATCATCGGCTCTTCCTCGCGCGGCGCGCTGGACCGGCCCTGGGTGACGACATCCAGGCCGCGGCCGTGATGGGCCACGATCCGGTTCAGCTCCGCCAGAGCCTCGATCTGGTCGACGATCACCTTGCGCATCTGGGAGGTGCTTTCGGCGGCCTCCTGCGGCATTTCCAGAACGCCGCGGCGAAGCTCGTTGCGGGTGGCCTCGAGCTCGTGGTGCATTTCCGAAGCCATCTGCTTCATGCTCGTCACCATGGTGGCGAACTTCTCGGCGGAGTGCTTGAACATCGCATCCGCTTCCTGCGTGCTCTGCTGATAGATATCGCTCAATGCCTGGGAGGTCAGCCGGCGCTCCTCCTCGGTGTTCGCGCGCACGGCCTCGAACTGGTCGCTGATCGCGGCAGAGCCGGCGCCGGCGGTTTCCGCCACCACGCGGGCAATGTCGCGGGCGCGCTCTTCGGCGGCCGCCAGAGACTCGTCCAGAAGGCCGGTGAAGCGCGACAGCCGCTGATCGAGATCGGCGGTGCGCAGGTCGATGGTGGTGACCAGCGATTCCAGCGCCGTCTTGCGTTCGGCGACGGAGGCGGTGGTGTTGCGGTTGCTCTGCTCGACCACGGCCGCCGCCTCGACCAGCGCCTGGCCGTGATGTTCGAACTGGCCGGACAGCGAACCGAGATCCTCCAGCGCCTTCTGGGTCTTGGCGTTGAAGATCTTCAACTGGTCTTCCAGCGTCTGGGTTGCGATCCCGTTGCGCGAGGTGACGTCGTTCATGGCGGAGACGAAGTCGGCAACGCGGGTGACCAGCGCACGCTCCAGCGAGTTGAGGTTGTCGTGCGCCCCGGTCAGCACTTCCTGCAGCAGGATATTGCCTTCGCGCAGGCGCTCGAACAGAGCGACCGTGTCGGTGCGCAGGATCTTGCTGGTCTCCTGCATCTCGGTGACGGCCGCGACCGAAACCTGGCGCGACTGGTCGATCGCGGTGCGCGAGGACTGCTCCAGCTCCTTCAACGACTTGTTGACGGCATTGGTGGCGAGCTCGCCGGCGGAGGTGATGGTCCGCGCGACGTCGGAGCCGTGGCCCAGCATCGACTGCGAGAAGGTCTGGCTGCGGGTCTCGATCGCCTTCAGCGCGTCGGCGGTGACGCGGTCGATATCGACGGTGAGCTGGTTGGTCTTGGCGCCGATCGCCTCGACCAGCGTGCCGCGCTTGCCGTCGATCATCTGCGACAGGCGATCGGTCTGCTGCTGGACGTAGCTGACGATTTCGTCGGACTTGCCGGTCATGGTCAGGCCGAAGGCGCTGCTGGCGGCGAGAACCGCACGTTCGACGTCCGCCGAGGTCGACTTGACCTTGGAGGAGACCTCGTTCGATGCGGCCACGAGCGTGTTCTGCGCGCTAACCGCGCTGGTCTGGATATGGTCCGTGGTATTCGCGGTGACCGTGGAGAGCGACCGCTCGATCTCCGATGAGATCGCCTTGATCTGGCTGGCGGCGTCGGCCGAGGTCGCGTGCAGCGAGCTTTGCGCCTCGCGCGCGCTGCCCAGGATCGAAGCGGCGGTATCCGCACCGACCGCGGTCAGCGTGCGTTCGACGTCGGACGCCAGCGACTTGACGTGGTTGGCGGCATCGGCGGAAGCGGTCACCAGCGTGCTCTGGGCTTCGCGCGCGCCCGCGACGATCGCTTCGGCGGTGGATGTCCCGGCGATGGACAGCGAGCGTTCGATGTCGGCGGAGAGCGTCTTGGCGTGGTTGGCGGCCTCGGACGATGCCGTGACCATGGCGCCCTGAACTTCCCGCGCGCTGTTGAGGATCGATGCGGCGGTTGAATTGCCGGCGGCCGTGAGCGTGCGCTCGATATCGC
>JBAUUA010001077.1:0-2127 GCA_049582465.1 Bradyrhizobium sp.
GTTGTAGAAATTGACGGTCCGCTCCGCGGCCCTCGCAGGCGGCGACAGCGTCGCCAGCAGCGCGGCCATCGCGATGGCATATCGAATGCGGGAACAGCTGCGGTCGGGCATCTCCTGACCTCTTAGCGGCGGTGCACCGCGTCGGAGAGACGCTCGAGCGCGGTATCGAGGGTTTTATCGTTCTTGGCGAAGCAGAAACGCACCACCGATGTCACGGCGTCCTTCTCGTAAAAGGCCGACACCGGAATCGCCGCCACCTTGTAGTCGGTCACGATGCGCCGGCAGAACGCCTCGTCGGTCTCGTTCAGCCCGAGCGGCGAAAGGTCGACGGTGAGGAAATAGGTGCCCTGCGAGCGAAGCACCGGAAAGCCGATGCTTTCCAGGCCCCTGGTGAGGCGATCGCGGCTCTTCGCCAGATCCTTGCGCATCTGGTGGAAATAGTCGTCCGGCTTGCCCAGGCCGTAGGCGACCGCGACCTGAAGATTGGGCGCGGTGGTGAAGGTGAGAAACTGGTGCACCTTCGCCGCCACCCGCAAGAGCGGCGGCGCGGCGCAGACGAAGCCGATCTTCCAGCCGGTCAGCGAGAAGATCTTTCCGGCCGAGCCGACCTTGATGGTGCGCTCGCGCATGCCGGGAATGGTGATCAGCGGAATGTGCTCGCGGCCGTCGAAGATCACATGCTCCCAGACCTCGTCGCAGATCGCGATCGAGTCGAACTCCTGGCAGAACCGCGCCAGCAATTCGAGGTCCTCGCGCGGATAGACCACGGCTGCGGGATTGAGCGGATTGTTGAACAGGACGGCCTTGGTCTTGTGGTTGAAGGCGCTTCGCAGCATCTCCTCGGTGAGCCGCCAATGCGGCGGCTCGAGGCGCAACAGGCGCGGAATGCCGCCGGCCTGGCGAATGATCGGCAAATAGGAATCGTAGACCGGCTGGAACACGATGACCTCGTCGCCGGGCTCGACGACGGCCAGGATGGCACTGGTCAAGGCCTCGGTGCCGCCCGAGGTCACCATCACCTCGGCCATGGGATCGAGGGAAAGACCATGCCAGCGCCCGTAATGGGCCGCGATTGCCTGCCGCAGCTCCGGAATGCCCATCATCGAGGGGTACTGATTGTAGCCGTCCATCACCGCATCCGACGCCGCGCGGCGGATGTCCTCGGGGCCGGGATCGTCGGGAAAGCCCTGTCCGAGATTAATGGCGTTGTTGTCGCGCGCGAGCTGCGACATGGCCTCGAAAATCGTGACCGGAAGATCGGCGAACGCCTTGTTCATCGAAGTCATGGGGCGGTCAGCCGCCGGTCTTGGTCGGCAATCCCGCGGCCTTCCAGGCCAGCATTCCGCCCGCAAGATGCTTGTCGTATGCAAGGCCGGCCGCCTGGGCGGCGAGCGAGGCGGTTACCGATCGCTTCCCCGAGCGGCAGGCAAACACCACCTGCTTGCCCCTGGGATCGGGGATCGCCTTGGGATCGAAACTGGAGAGCGGAACCACGACGGCGCCGGGATAAGCCTCCGCGGCAACCTCGTTCGGCTCGCGGACGTCGACCAGGAGGTAGCGCCCCTCGGCCATGCCCCTGGAGACCTCTTCCGGCGCCAAATCTGTGACCTGTTGACCCACGCGATTCCTCCCAGCGGTCGGCACGAGCAAATTCAGTAGAGATTACCGAGGGCTCACCTGCGGCGCCAACCTCGCCTCTCAGGCGGCGAAAATCAAGCGCCGCAGGGCAGTTTGATGATACCGGGCGTCAGACCGTGACCTGCGTTCCCACCTCGACCACCCGTCCGCTCGGGATCTGGAAATAGTCGGTGGCGTCATTGGCGGTGCGGCTGAGCGCGATGAACAGATGGTCCTGCCAGCGCGGCATGCCGGAATGCGCGGCCGGCTTGAGGGCGCGCCGCGACAGGAAGAACGACGTCGACATGATGTCGAATTGCCAGCCCAGTTTGCGCGCGATGGCCAGCGCCTTCGGCACGTTGGGCGATTCCATGAAACCGAACCGCAGCGTCACCTTGGAGAAGGTCTTGCTGATCTCCTCCAGCCTCACCCGCTCGGAAGGGTCGATCCGCGGCGTCGGCGCGGTTTCGATGGTGAGGATGACGTTCTTCTCGTGCAGCACCTTGTAGT
>JBAUUA010001078.1:0-2315 GCA_049582465.1 Bradyrhizobium sp.
GACGACGTCGTGTACTGGAACACCAGCCGCTTGTCCGGATAGACATAACGGTGCGCCTTCTGGGCCATCAGCGATCCCTCGTGGAAGCCGCACAGGATCAGCTTCAGCTTGCCGGGATAGGTGTTGATGTCGCCGATCGCGAAGATGCCGGGCACGCTGGTCTCGAACGCCGAGGTCTCGACCGGCACCAGATTGTTCTCGAGCGCAATGCCCCAGTTCGCGACCGGTCCGAGCTTCATGGTGAGTCCGAAGAACGGCAGCACGGTATCGCAGGTGATGTTCGAGATGCTGTTGTCGTTGCCCTTGATGGTGGCGCCCTTGAGCATGCCGCCCGCGCCTTCGAGTGCGGTGACCTGGCCGATCTTCAGATCCATCTTGCCGGCCGCCACCAGCGCGCGCATCTGTTCGACGCTGTGCGGCGCTGCGCGGAAGTCGTCGCGCCGATGCAGCAGCGTCACGCGCTTGGCGAGCGGGTGCAGATTGAGCGTCCAGTCCAGCGCGGAATCGCCGCCGCCGACGATCAGCAGGTCCTTGTCGCGGAACTGCTCCATCTTGCGCACGGAGTAGAACACGGACGTGCCTTCATAGGCCTCGATCCCCGGCACCGGCGGACGCTTCGGCTGGAACGAGCCGCCGCCGGCGGAGATCACCACCACCTTGCACTCGAATACCTTGCCGGCATCGGTGGTGACGCGAAAACCGGGCTCGCCGATCTTCTCGACCTTCTCCACCATCTCGTTGAGATGGAAGGTCGGGTTGAACGGCTTGATCTGCTCCATCAGCGCCTCGGTGAGGCCCTGCCCGGTGACGAAGGGAATGCCGGGAATGTCGTAGATCGGCTTTTCCGGATAGAGCTCGGCGCACTGGCCGCCGATCTTGTCGAGAATGTCGACCAGATGCACCTTCATATCGAGCAGGCCCAGTTCGAAAACGGCGAACAGTCCGCACGGACCCGCGCCAATAATCAGCACATCGGTTTTGATTGCTTCGCTCATGTCGCTTCTTTTCGGTTGAACCTTGCAGGCCAGCTTTCGGCTGCGCCTGTCTAGCCAACGCGGAGCGGCGAGGAAAGCCATAAAATGCCCTAGGCGACCACGGCAACCCCTTGCCGCGGCTCGACAACTGCGCTGTAAACGCATGAGATTTCGGAGATCATCCCCCGTGAACGCACCTGCCCGTCTCGATTCGACCCTGCGCCTGGAAGATTTTCCCTACCGGCTCACAGACAATGTGCGGTTTGCCGATCTCGATCCCAACCAGCACGTCAACAACGCGGTCTATGCGAGCTATTTCGAAACCGGCCGGGTCACCCTGATGAAGGACCGCAGTTACGGGCTGATGCCGGAGGGCCTGGCCTGGATCATGGTGCGGCTGGACATCCATTTTCGCGCCGAGCTGCGCTGGCCCGGCGCGATCGAGATGGGGCTCGGGGTCGCAAAATTCGGCCGGACCTCGGTCACCTTCGATCAGGTGGTATTTTCGGAAGGCAAGTGCGTCGCCTCAGCGCAGGCGGTGACGGTGCTGATCGACGAGAAGACCCGCAAGCCGACGCCGCTGACGGAAGAGATCGTCAGGAATTTTCAGCCCTGGCTGCGCCGCGGCGTGGAAGTCGTGCCGCCGAAGTTCTAGGCCTGCCGCTCCGGCGTGGAGACCACGAGACCATCGAGTTCGTCGCTCACCTTGATCTGGCACGACAGCCGCGAATTCGGCCGCACGTCGAAACCGAAATCCAGCATGTCCTCTTCCATCGGCGAGGGAGGTCCGACCTTCTCGCGCCAGGCCTCATCGACATAGACATGGCAGGTCGCGCAGGCGCAGGCGCCGCCGCATTCGGCTTCGATGCCGGGAATCGCGTTGCGGATCGCCGCTTCCATCACGGTCGCGCCGTTCTCGACGTCAATGGTGCGGGTTTCGCCGCTATGGTCGACAAAGTGAATCTTGGCCATGTTTGCTCGTATTGCCGGATAAGGGGTCCGGGCAGTCCTATAACGGGTCGATCCGCCCGGCGCCAGCGGTGGAAGCGAAAACCTGCGGTGCGTTTTGCCGCCTCGGGACCGTTTTTCCAGCGGGGCCCGCCCTCGGACTCGATCCGGGGCGGAAGCCGGTTCACGAGAGGAATACGTCGAACAAAAGAGATCGAGTCGGCTCTGATTCGATCGGACCGAAGGTCCGAATGGCCAGGGAATC
This sequence comes from Bradyrhizobium sp., assembly GCA_049582465.1. Taxonomy (GTDB): domain Bacteria; phylum Pseudomonadota; class Alphaproteobacteria; order Rhizobiales; family Xanthobacteraceae; genus Bradyrhizobium. The sequence continues at coordinate 2,188 of JBAUUA010001078.1, forward strand.
AGGACCGGCGCAGCATCGCGTCGACGGCCAAGCGCGCCTGCGCCACGGCCTCGCCTAGCTCGGCGAGCGCCTCCGACTGATCGCCGCCATTCCTGATCAGCGTTTCCAGACGGGCGGCGGCCTCGGCG
>JBAUUA010001079.1:0-3927 GCA_049582465.1 Bradyrhizobium sp.
CTGACATCGTTTTCGGAACGGTCCAAAGGACCCCGTCCGGAAATCCCTGGATTCCCCGATGTGCATGCACATCGGGGGCCCTAGGCCCCTGCCCCTTTGAACTTGCCGAGCCTGTGCTGCGACCAAGAGCAGGCGCAGGCGGCTAATTCCTTGAGGGGGCGATGTTGATGAAAAGCGTTCGACCGGACAATACCGATCCCATTCCGTTGCGGACCGATCCGCCCAGGATGGGCACCATCATGATCCGGTTCGTCGGGCTGCTGGTCGTGGCCGTGGTGGTGCTGGCGCTGATCTGGAGCCGCTGATATTTCCGCGAAGTTCCCGATCTTGAGGCTCGTGATTTTTTGCCGCGCGATCCCGCGCTATGGTTACCGAATTCCGACCTAGCGGCTGGCGACCGTCGCGCCTTCCAGCGAATAGGCGCCGTCGGCATAGCCCTTCACCACCATCCCGGTCGTGAGCATCACCACCAGCGTCACGGTGGCGAAGATAAAGCCGACAAATTTCAAGCTGGCGCGGTCTGCCATGGTCGTCCCCTCAAAAATATCCCCTGGTCACTATGACAGGCACAAAGTTCAAAATGCGTTAGCGGGAAAATCGTTCCGGCGGCGCGGTGACGGCCGAATCAGGCGCCGGGGCGCCGCCGCGGCACGAAGGCGGTGGCGAGGAAGGAAAACACCGGTTCGCCGCGCTGGTTGAAGCCGGTGTTGCGGGCCTGGACGATGCCCCATTCGGGCCGCGAATCCGAGGTCCGCACCGCTTCGACCTCGCTGAAGAAGCTGATGGTGTCGCCGGCCAACACCGGCTTGATCCAGCGCAGGTCCCGAAAGCCCGGCGACGGTCCCCAGACCGCGACCGTCTCGCCGCGCGCGGCGGCCTCCCTGGCCAAGCGCTGGCTGTCGGCCACCATCAACTTCATGCAGACGGATCCGACATGCCAGCCCGAGGCCGCGAGCCCGCCGAACAGCGATTTCCTGCCTTCCTCTTCGTCGAGATGGAAGCGTTGCGGGTCGAACTGCGCGGCGAATCGCTTGATCGAATCGGCGGTGAAGGTGAACGGTCCCAGTTCACGCCGTTGCCCGACCTCGATGTCCTCGAAGAAACGCATCAGCCGGCCTGCTCCGCCGCGGCGCCGGCGCGCCGCTCCACGATGATCGGCGACACCATTTCGCACAGCAATTGCCCCGCGGCGTTGCGGACCAGCGCCTTGAAGGTCACGATCCCGGTGGTGGGGCGGCTGCGCGAGACCCGCGCCTCCATCACCTCGATATCGAGGGTGAGATCGTCGCCGGGGCGAAGCGGCGCCAGCCAGCGCAGCTCGTTGACCCCGGGCGAGCCCAGCGAGGCGGTACGGCCGATGTAGAAGTCGAACATCATCCGCATCATGATCGAGCACAGATGCCAGCCGGACGCCGACAGGCCCTTCAGCATGGATTTCGATGCCGCCGCTTCGTCGAGATGCATCGGCTGCGGATCGAACTCGGCGGCAAACGCAAGGATCTCCTCGCGCGTGACGCGGCGCGGGCCGAAGGTGCCGAAATGGCCGGGCGGGAAATCTTCGAAGGTCAGGGTCATGATGGGGGATTGTGGCGGGGAAGCCCGATTGTGGCCGTTATTTGCAGCAATCTCAACCGGCCTGCTCGCATGGCTCGTGCTCCGCGGGCGAGTACCGCTTTTCGGTGCTCGTTCCCGATCTTGCCCGGGACGACGTTCGGGGCTAGGTCCTAATGCGTCAACGCCAGGTTTCAACGCGATTGGTATTCGACTTTGCTGGGGGAGAACGGCTGATGTTTGACTTTCATGATTTGTTTCAGTGGGACCGCTTCATTACGCCCACCATCATCAAGACCTTCTACTGGCTGGTCATCGCCTTGATCACGCTGTTCGGCATCTCCGGGATCTTTTCCGGGCTGGCGGCGATGGCAATCAGCCCGTTTGGCGGATTTATCCTGCTGTTGTCCTCGATCGCCAGCGTGGTCGTGGGCGTGGTGTTTTCGCGCATCGCCGCGGAATTCATCCTGATCGTATTTCGCATCAACGAACACCTCGGCGCCATCCGCGACCAGGGCCAGATGCGCTAGTTATTGAAGCGGAAATGCATGACGTCGCCGTCGGCGACGACATATTCCTTGCCCTCCAGCCGCAGCTTGCCGGCATCGCGCGCGCCGGCCTCACCGCCGAGCGCGACGTAATCGGCATAGGCGATGGTCTCGGCCCGGATGAAGCCTTTTTCGAAGTCGGTATGGATGACGCCGGCGGCAGCGGGCGCCTTGGTGCCGCGGTGGATGGTCCAGGCCCGCGCCTCCTTCGGTCCGACCGTGAAATAGGTGATGAGGTCGAGCAGCTGGTAGCCGGCGCGGATCAGGCGATCGAGCCCGGCTTCCTCCAGGCCCAGCGTGTCGAGGAACTCGGCGCGCTCCTCGCGCGACAGCGTCGCGATCTCCGATTCGATCTTGGCGGAGATGGTCACCGCAACCGCGCCTTCCTTCTTGGCGTGCTCGGCAACGGCGTCTGAAAACTTGTTGCCCTTGGCGGCGGAGGCTTCCTCGACGTTGCAGACATACAGCACGGGCTTGGAGGTCAACAGCCCCAGCATGCCAAAGGCGCGCTCCTCCTCGGGCTTGCGCGTCAGAAACCGCGCCGGCCTGCCCTCGCGCAACAGTTCCAGCGCGCGGTTGACGAGGTCGAGCTGCTCCTTGGCGTCCTTGTCGTTGCCTTTTGCCTTCTTGCTAAGGTTGTCGACGCGCTTCTCGAGGCTGTCGAGGTCGGCGAGCATCAGCTCGGTCTCGATGGTCTCGATATCGGCGAGCGGGGCGATCTTGCCCTCGACATGGGTGATGTCGGAATCCTCAAAGCAGCGCACCACATGCGCGACCGCGTCGACCTCGCGGATGGTGGCGAGGAACTGGTTGCCTAGCCCCTCGCCCTTGGAGGCGCCGCGCACTAGCCCTGCGATATCGACAAAGGTCAGCCGCGTCGGGATGATCTGGCCGGATTTGGCGATCTCGGCCAGCTTGTCGAGCCGGGGATCGGGCACGGCAACCTCGCCGACATTCGGCTCGATGGTGCAGAACGGATAATTCGCCGCCTGCGCCGCTGCCGTCTCGGTCAGCGCATTGAACAGCGTCGATTTGCCGACATTGGGCAACCCGACGATACCGCATTTGAATCCCCTGATGTGTCCTGAAACCTGCTCGTCGCGACGGCACGCGCGTTACGGAGCGCCGCCAACTTCCTTGTCAAAAAATCCCTTGGCCTGCATCGCCAGATGCACCTTGTTCTGGAACGTCGAATCCCGCTCGCCGGCGAGCAGTCCGGCATTGTCGGCGACCGCCTCGCAGAGCGCCTCGACCCAGGGACGATCGCTCTTGGCGAAATCGGCCAGCACGTAGCTGTACACCAGTTCCTTGATACCGGGATGGCCGATCCCCAGACGCACGCGGCGATAGTCGTTGCCGATATGCGAGGAGATCGAACGCAGACCGTTATGACCGGCGATGCCGCCGCCGACCTTGACGCGCACCTTAGCCGGCGGCAGTTCGAGCTCATCCTGGAACACGGTGATCTCGCCCGCCGACAGCTTGAAGAAATTCGCGGCCTCCTGAACCGCGCGCCCCGAATCGTTCATGAAGGTCGAAGGCTTCAGCAGGATCACCCGCTCATGATCGAGCGTGCCTTCCGACGTCTCGCCCTGAAAGCGGCGGCGCCATGGTGCAAAACCATGACGCCGCGCGATTTCATCGACGGCCATGAAGCCGATATTATGCCGGTTATGCGCGTATTTCGCGCCGGGATTGCCGAGGCCAACAAAGAGTCGCATGACGCGGCATCCCGCGCTCGATTACTTCTTCTTGTCGCCACCGCCGGCAGGCGCCTTGGCGCCGGCCGCAGGCGCTTTGGCGCCGGCCGCAGGAGCCGCACCCGCCG
>JBAUUA010001080.1:0-6484 GCA_049582465.1 Bradyrhizobium sp.
GCGCTGGTCGGTGCGGAAGCTGCGATAGACCAAGTACCATCGCATGCCCTTCGGCACCGACAGCGCAAACGGCGCCACCAGCCGTCCGGCGGCAAGGTCGTCGTCGATATAGGGCCGGATGCCCATGGTGATGCCGAGGCCGTCGACGGCGGCCTGCAATGCCTGGCCGTAATACTGGAACTCCGGTCCGCGCGCATTTACCCGCGCGACTCCGGCGGCCTTCAGCCAGGCCGGCCAGTCGTCGGGCGAATGCGCCACGCGCAGCAAAGCCGGCCCCCGGAGATCGCTCGCGCGCCTGAGCTGCGCCGCCAGCCGCGGCGCGCAGACCGGCAACAGGTCGGCGGCGAACAGGGGTTCGGCGACCAGGCCCGGCCAGTCGCCGTCGCCGAGCTTGATGCCGCAGCTCCAGTCGTCGCCGAACGGCGCCGCCGCGCCCCCGGTGGTGATGCGGACGTCGATGTCGGGCTCGGCTTTTCGAAAATCCGCCAGCCGCGGGATCAGCCATTTCATCGCGAAGGTAGGCCCGACGCCCAGCGTCAGCACGCGGACGCTTGCAGCCGCGGTCACCTGCGCGGTCAGGCTCGCCAGCGCATCGAAGATCGGCGTCAGCCCGCGCTGATAGGCGCCGCCCGCCGCCGTCATCTCCAGCCGGTTAGCCTTGCGCTCGAACAGCGCGACGCCGAGCCGCTGCTCCAGAAGATGCACCATCCGGCTCACCGCCGCGGCCGAGACGTTGAGCTCGCTGCCGGCGCCGGCAAAACTGCCGGTTCGCGCCGCCGCCTCGAACGCCTTGATGCCGTTGAGAAACAGCAGCCGTCGCATTTCTACCCCAAAAGGACCTACCCTCAGCAAAACTGAGGGCAGGCCAAGATAACTCAGTTTGTGCGCCCTGTCCAAGCGAGGCAGAAATATCGGCGGGAGATTCGCATGACGCCGCTGATGATTTCAGCCCTTGGTCTGTTGATGGTCGCGACCGCATTTCTGTCCGGCCTGTTCGGCATGGCCGGCGGGCTGATCCTGATCGGCGTGCTCCTGACCTTGATGCCGCTGCCGTCGGCGATGGTGCTGCATGCGATCACCCAGATGGCGTCGAACGGCTGGCGCGCTTTGCTCTGGCGCCGTCATATCAGGTGGCGTCCGGTCGCGATCTACCTGATCGGCTGCGCGCTCGCGCTCGCCGCATGGTCGATCACGCGCTACGTGCCGGACAAGCCGATGGCGCTGTTGTTACTGGGAGTGACGCCGTTCCTGGCGCGGCTGACGCCGTCCAATCTGAAGCCCGATCCCGAGAGCATCTGGCAGGGCACCTTCTACGGCTCGATCTGCATGGGGCTGATGCTGATGACCGGCGTCTCCGGGCCGCTGATGGACACCTTCTTTCTCGGCGGCAAATTCGATCGCCGCGGCATCGTCGCGACCAAGGCCACCTGCCAGGTCGCCAGTCATTTCGTGAAGCTGGTCTATTTCGGCGGCATCATCGACCAGGCCGCGACCCTCGATCCGGTTCTCGCCGGCGTCGCCGTGGTGGCGTCGATGGCCGGCACCACGCTGGCGCGGCGGCTGCTGGAGGCAATGACGGATTTGCAATTCCGCACCTGGGCCGGGCGGCTGATCACCACCGTCGCCGGCTACTACATCATCTACGGAACCTGGCTGCTGCTCGCGGGCAGCGACGCGCTGGCTTATTGAGCGAAGGAGAAAGCCGATGACCGGGACGGCGGATCCACTGGTGCTCGATTTCGTCGAATGGATCGCGCGCGAGCCGCGGGTCTATTCGGAGGTGGTCGCGACTTGGCGGACGTCGTGTCCGCGCCTGACCATCTGGGAGGATGCCTCCGATCGCGGCTACGTGGCACGCGAAACCATCGCAGGCTTCGGAATGATCGTGACGGTGACCGAAGCCGGCGAAAGACTTTTGCGCGAGCACGGCCGCGCCGGCTGACCGGCCTCCGTTCCGCGACGCGCGCCATGAGGGGGCTGCGCCGCTGTCATGCGTTATCGCGAGGTCAGTCCTCCGCGGCGCCAAACGCCTGCCATTGACTTCATGTCCCCGTTGCGGTGAACTTCATGCAGTCGCATCTAGTTGCATGCGCCAGCAGGACAGGAACACGCCATGATCGATCTCTATTACTGGACCACGCCGAACGGTCACAAGATCACGATGTTTCTCGAAGAGGCCGGGCTGCCTTACAAGATCTTCCCGATCAATATCGGCAAGGGCGACCAGTTCAAGCCGGAGTTTCTGAAGATCGCGCCGAACAACCGGATTCCGGCGCTGGTCGATCACGAGCCGAAGGGCGGCGGCAAACCAATCCCGATCTTCGAATCCGGCGCGATGCTGTTGTATCTTGCCGAGAAGACCGGAAAGTTCCTGCCCGCCGACCTCTATGGCCGTTATGACGCGATCCAGTGGACGTTCTGGCAGATGGGCGGGCTCGGTCCCATGGCCGGGCAGAACCATCATTTCCGCAACTACGCGCAGGACAAGATCGAATACGCCATCACCCGTTATGTGAACGAGACCAACCGGCTCTACGGCGTGCTCAACAAGCGTCTCTCCGATCGCGAGTTCATCGCCGGTGACTACTCGATCGCCGACATGGCGAGCTATCCCTGGGTCGTGCCCTACAAGAACCAGGGTCAGAACATCGAAGACTTCCCGCATCTGAAGCGCTGGCTCGAGACCATCGGCAAGCGTCCGGCGACGGAGCGCGCCTACGCCAAGGCCAAGGAGGTCAACCCGAATTTCGGCCAGCCGGCGATCCGCACCGAGGAAGAGCGAAAGCTGTTGTTCGGACAGACCGCGGCGGTGGTGAAGTAACGCGCGCGATGCATGCTGATGGCCCGGCTTGTCCTGGCCATCCACGTCACTGACTGCGTCAAGGATGGTAAAGTGACGCCGTCATTGCGAGCGAAGCGAAGCAATCCATGGGCCGCAAACGGAAGCTGGATTGCTTCGTCACTGCGCTCCTCGCAATGACGGTTGTGAGATCTGCCGGGGGATCGTTCGATGACCCTAAAACTCTTCGAACTGGTCGGCACCGACGTCGGGCGCCCGTTCAGTCCGTTCTGCTGGCGGACGCGGATGGCGCTGGCGCATAAGGGGTTGTCGGCGGAATCGATCCCGTGGTGTTTTACCGAGAAGGACGCCATCGCGCCCCATAAATCCGAGAAGGTGCCGGTGCTGCTCGACGGCGAAAATTCGGTCGCCGATTCCTGGGCGATCGCGAACTATCTCGAGGACCGCTATCCGGACCGGCCGTCGCTGTTCGGAGGGCCGGGCGGCCGCGCCATGGGCCGGATGATCAACTGGTGGGGCGACATCGCCGTGGTCGGCGGCATGTTTCCGCTGATCGTCGCGGACATTCCGGCGCATTTGAAGCCGGTCGATGCCGCCTATTTCCGCCGGAGTCGCGAAGCGCGCTTCGGCAAGCCGCTGGAAGAAGTCGTGGCCGGCCGCGACAAGGCCGTCGAGGGTTTCCGGCGCGCGCTCGATCCGATGCGGCTCACCTTGAAGACGCAACCGTTTCTCGGCGGCGAGGCGCCTAACTACGCCGACTACATCGTGTTCGGCGCGTTCCAGTGGGCGCGCGTGGTCAGCCCGTTCAAGCTGCTCGCCGCGGAAGATCCGCTCCATGCGTGGCGCGAAAAACTGCTCGATGCGTTCGACGGCCTGGCGCGCAAATCGCCGGGCTATCCGGTGTAGCCGAGGTCAGGCCTTCGCAAAGCCCACCGTCTGCGACAGCAGCACCTGCTGGTCGTGGTCGAGCCCGAGCGCGCCTGCAATGGCGTCGCGATCGATCCAGGCGCGGATCACGGTGGACAGTCCGGTGGAGGCTGCGAACAGATAGACATTCTGCGTGATCGCGCCGGCCGCGGCGGAGGCAAAGCTCTCACGGCTTCCGACCGGCACCAGCTTCATGCGGCTGTGATCGGCGACATAGACAAGGTCCAGCGCCGCCTCGTCGACAAAATCCTGATGGCCGGTGACGCGCCGCAGGTCGCTGCCGGCGACCAGTTCCAATGCATTCGCCTTGGCGTCATAGAGATAAGCACCCGACGCCAGTGCGACATAGACGTCGATCTCCTGCGCATTCATCGCGGAGGGCGCGGTGCGTCCGCCGTCGGCGCGGTTGACGCCATTGGCGGCCCATAGCAGGCTCGACAACAGCGGCAGCGGCAATTCTCTTGTCGCGAATTCGCGCGCCGAATGGCGCTTTGCGATCGCTTCCATCAGCGGCATGCCGCCGCTCTTGTCGGGCTCCGGCAGCGCGATCCTCGGGGCGGCGTCGCCTTTCGCCGGCTTGGGACGCAATGTTCCCATCGCGCCGAGTGCCAGTTTGGTCAGGGTGCTCATCGCCAATCTCCTTTTGGCGATCATGAGACGCCGAAAGGGGCGGTCGCGTCTTGCTGCAGATCAAGGAAATAACCAGCAACAACGCGGAAACACCGCGTTGCTTATTCAACGCCTACTTCTGCCGCGGCTTTGCGCAAACAATCCGGGCACAGGCAGTCCTCGCCGTCGAGCGGCATCGGCAGCCGCGCGGTTTCCTCGGCGCACCAGCACGGCCCCGCGAGGCTGCAGGTGAACTCCGTTCCGCATCGGGAACAGGCGAGGCGACGGGAGGCCGGCATTTCTAACTTATTTGTCATCAATCCAACCGAATCGTGTCCCGAGTCTTCATGTCCGGTTCATGCCGAACGGCAGTATATTGCAGCACCAATATACGCGCAGGGATCACCCAAGGGAAATCCGATGGCCCGCGATTCGCAAACCGCGCTTGTCGCGCTCAATCGCTTCGGGTTCGGCGCGCGCGGCGGCGCGTCGGGCGATCTCGTCAATGCGGCCTCCGATCCACGCGGTTTTGTGAAGGCCGAACTGAGCCGTCCCAACGGCACGCTGCTGGAGATGCCGGGACTGCAGTCGACACCAGCGCTGGCCGAAGCCGTGTTCGCCTATCAGGCGGAGGTCAAGGCCGCGCGCGAGGCGGCCGCGAAGGCGGGTGCGGTTCCTTCCGAGGCCAGCCCGGCGCCGCCGCCTGCTGACGCCAAGGCGCAGCGGCGCAGCCTGTCGCTCAACAGCGTCGCCATGGAAATGTCGGGAAAAGATCGAGCTATAAAGCCGCCGGAAAATGGCAACGCCAATGCGACGATGGCCGCGACCGAAGCGATGCAGCCTAATGCAATGCAGCCGAATGCGCCAAAACAGCCGCCGCAGCCGCTCAACGTCATCCAGAAAACCTATCGCGCCGAGGCGCTGGCGCGGCTGCAGCGTGCGGTGATCGCCGATTGCGGCTTCACCGAGCGGCTGGTGGCGTTCTGGTCCAACCATTTCTGCATCTCCGCCAACAAGGGCGAACTGGCGCGGATCTGGGCGGGCTCGTTCGAGCGCGAAGCCATCCGCCCGCATGTGCTCGGGCGCTTCGGCGACATGCTCAGGGCGGTCGAGCAGCACCCGGCGATGCTGTTCTTTCTCGACAACCAGCAATCGCTCGGGCCGGACTCGCGCGCCGGACAGAACCGCAAGCGCGGCCTCAACGAAAACCTCGCGCGCGAAATCATGGAGCTGCATACGCTAGGCGTCGGCGGCGGCTACTCCCAGGAAGACGTGACGTCGCTCGCCCGCATCATCACAGGCTGGACCTTCGCCGGACGGCAAGGGCAGCTCGGCGCGCCCGGCAATTTTGCCTTCAACGCCAATGCGCATCAGCCGGGCCCGCAAGCGCTGCTCGGCAAGAGCTACGAGAACAACGGCGTCGGGCAGGGCGAGGCGGCGCTCGCCGATATCGCGCGCCATCCTTCCACCGCAAAATTCATCGCGACAAAGTTCACACGTCATTTCGTGGCGGACGATCCGCCACAGGCTCTGGTGGCGCGGCTGCAGGACGTGTTCCGCAGATCCGATGGCGATCTCCGGGCGATGACCTTGGCGCTGGTGGATTCCGACGAGGCCTGGCAGGCGCCGCTGACCAAAGTGCGCTCGCCTTACGAATTCCTGGTGGCGACCGGCCGGCTGCTAGCTCGAATCCCGGAAGATCCCGGCCTTTATCTCGGCGGCCTCAACCAGCTCGGCCAGCCGCTCTGGACGCCGGCCGGGCCGAACGGATTTCCCGACACCAATGCGGCGTGGGCCGCGCCGGAAGGCATGAAGCTGCGGCTCGACATCTCGGCGCAGATCGCCTCCCGTCTCGGCAACAATATCGATCCGCGCGATCTCCTGGAGTTCGCCGCGGCGGATGCGGCTTCACCCGAAACGCGCCGGACCATCGAGCGCGCGGAGACGCGGCAGCAGGCGCTGGCGCTGCTCTTCATGTCGCCGGAATTCCAGAGGAGATGACGATGGAGTGCTGTGAAAGCAGGATATCGCTGGCAACATCGCGGCGCGCGCTGCTGCTCGGCGGCGCGTCCTTCGCCGCCTGGGCCTATTTGCCGAAATTCGCGCGCGCCGCCGACGGCCGCGACCCGCGGCTGATCGTCGTGATCC
>JBAUUA010001081.1:0-7765 GCA_049582465.1 Bradyrhizobium sp.
GGGTCACGATCCGCGCAGCGGTTCGCATGACATCTGGCGGAGGATGCCATGGCTAAACGATTGGGGTTGAGCATCTGTCCGGACGTGGCTGTCCCGATATCAGACCTCCGACAAAATAATACGGAAGGAGGCGCCTCAAATCCAGAATTCCGGAACAGCCCGCTTGAGGCATCCTCCCAACCGCACGGGTGCGATCCTGACGGCGAGTCTCGTTCTGTCGTCGGTCTCCACGGCGACGGCGCACATCGTGGCTTCGCCTGAAGCCGGTTCGAACCGTCCGGTTGAGATGCCCGTCGTAAACCGCCGCAGTGGCTCCTCCTTCGCCATGCCGGCGATCGATTCGAAATCGCCGGTCATGCCGACGTCTGTCATGAAGGCCGTGCCGCAGGGCAGGATGCGATCGTCAGCGCTGGGCGTATGGGTGTGCGTTCCGACGACGAGGCTCGCCCGTCCGTCGCAAAAGTGCCCGGCTGCGTGCTTCTCGCCGGTTGCCTCGCAATGGAAGTCGACGACGATCGCATCCGCGCCTCGGCCGGGTGGATTCGCGTCGAGTGCGGCTCCGATGCGGCCGAAAGGATCTTCGACCGGCTCCATGAATAGCCGCCCCAGCGCGTTAATTATGAGCGCGCGCCCTCCTGTTTTCGTCTCAATCAGCGCGGCCCCGCGTCCCGGCGTGCCGGAAAGGTAGTTGATGGGGCGGATGAGACGAGGGGCATGTTCGATAAATTGGAGGGCTTCCCTTCGATTCCATGAATGGTTGCCGAGCGTGACCGCGTCGGCGCCCGCGGCAAGGAGCTCTTCGTAGATCGGCTGCGTTATGCCGAAGCCCTGATCGGCGGCGTTCTCGCCATTCACGACGCACAGATCGATCCGCCATTGCGAAATGCAGCCCGGAAGATAAGTGCGGATCGCTTCACGGCCACCCTTCCCGACGACATCGCCAACGAACAGAATTCGCACAATCGTCTCCTCAGTTGCCCGCAGCAAGCGCCGCCTCACGCCGCCGCAGCGCGCGCTTGTTGACGAAAGCGCCGAATGGCCTGAGAGCGGCCGCCACCGTCAGCGCAACTCTGGGCCTGGCGAACGCTCCGTCGGCGACGGTATGCAAGACACTCTCCTGCACGATAATTTCCGAGGTGCGGCCGTTGTAAATGCGATAACGCAGGCTCCCCTCCGAGCAGTTCGACCTCATGCGCGCGCATGGGATCAAAGAATCGATGGTCGAAAATTGGGATCGACGCGGCGGGTCTCGATATTTCCTGATTTCGTGGAAAGCGCCGAAGATGCACCGCAGGATACCCATAGCCCTTACCTCAACGTTTGCAAGAGTTTGCCGGTCAAGGTGAGCCCCACGAAGCCGGCCATCCAGTTTCGTCCGCCGCGTCGACCATCGTGCTTCGCATGCCGGCCATGCCGATACGACGGAAATCTCGCACAGGTCGATGCTGCGTAAGGTCCGCTTTTTGCCGTCCCAGGTCTCGCCGTCTTTGCCGATCATGAACCCAAATGACATGCCGCCGAGATCACCACGTTCGGCCAGTGCCAGCAGATCATTGCCCACGCTGGTCGCCGGCACGTCCAGATCGAAGACGAGGCCCCTCGAATCCTCCGACAGCCGCAAAGTCTTGCTCCGGGTTCTGGCCAGCATCCGGCCGAGATCATGGTCGACCAGTGCCAGCACATCACCGGATAGCGAGCCAGCAAAAGCACCGGGGGCGATGCTTTCGACGAGGCGGCGGCCGAAGCGGGTTTCGACGTCGAACAACGCCGCATAGCCCTCCAGCCGCGGACCCTTGGCGTGGACTTCCAGTTCGATGCTGCGGTGTTCGATAGTCATTTTTCAACCCTCACCTCGCGTGAGTTAGATCGTCAGAATGCCTGGGATCTTCGCAAGCGATTTCAGCTGCCGAAGCGTGACATCGACAGACAACTCGCACCGATTGCGGGGGAACCGATCTCTATCCCCCGGTTCTCAACGACGACCAGCGCGGATGAAGGCGAACAAGCGTGTCGCCGAACCCGCCGATCGGCAAGGGCTGCTTAGCCGAGACAGTCGGGATCCCCCTCATGCATCCAGTCAGTCGGCGACGAATGATTTTGAACCATGTCGACAAGATCAACTCGTTGGTGGTGGCTGAGCACTCTCGACCCTTTCCCTAATTTTGCAAACGAGAAATATTGGCGGTTTAGTGCAGGAAATAGATATGTAAGAATGAAAGAAGGCGCCCTTGCGGTATTGAAGGTGGTTCATCAACTGGGCGTGGCCGGTCACATCGAAACCGTTCGCGGCAGAGGAGGCGGGCTGCGCCTCGCCAAGCCGGTCGAAGCTATGGTCTTGGCGAGGTGGTGCGCTACACTGAACCGGATATGGCAATCGCCTCATGCTTCGAGCCTGTCGAGGCTCCGTGCGCCATTCGTCAATGCTGTGTATTGAAGCGAGCCTTGGAGAAGGCGCGCGATGCTTTCGTTGACGTCCTCGATGCCTATACCCTGGGTGACCTCGTCCGGCCGCGCGGGCGGCTGCTTGGCATGTTGGGTATGTCGGCGATCGAAGCTCGACGGTGACCGCCGACATTCGATCGCATCCACTCCGGACTCACACTTGGGTGACTTCTTCCGACCTAAGCCAGTTCCGACCCCGAGACAGCGCTGTCCCGATTTCTGAAGTGAGCATTAATCGAAGTCTTCGAGAAGGTTTCGGAAGACGCGTAGAGCACGAAGCTAGTTCGCTTCAGACCGGGCGCTTACCCCATGGAAAGACGTTGAGCAGCCGATCCGAAAGTGACCGATGCGACCTCGAGGGAGCATCCGGTTTTTGGCGCGAAGCAGACGTTCGTTGCCTTGGTCATAAGGGGGACGAATTCCACGTGGGTGGTGTCGCGGGTTCAGTCGCCGGTCACGGTAAGGTCGGCGCTGTTGCTGGTCGCGTGATCGGTCACCACGAAGCGAACAAGGCGGACGCGACAAAAAGCCAAAGCATAGGCTCCGACCTCGTCCTCGAGAGGCGACAGAAAGATCTAGCGGTTGGTGGGTGTCGCAAGATCGGCCCGATCAAACATCAGTGATTCTTCCAAGGGGTTGGCTTGCGTGCCAGGCACGTGACGGCGGCTTGGCGGCGTTACGGCCGCGCCGTTTCGTAGAAGCGGTCGACACCGCATCACTCTCGCAGAATCGCAGGCTGGTATCGAAACCTTTGAGCGGCAGAAATCAGCCAGTTCAGGTGATTTCGTCACGTCATCAATACGGAAAGGGTTTTCGGTACACGCAAGAGAATGATCGCCTAGATATGCATCGGATGACCCAAAGCCTTGAGGGCGGCCTCCAGAAGACTTTCGCTTTGGGTCGGATGGGCATGGATCGTTGCAGCGACGTCCTCGAGCCGCGCGCCCATCTCGAGCGCCAAGCTGAAACCAGCCGACAATTCCGCGATCCCGGCGCCCACTCCCTGAATGCCGAGCAGAAGATGATTGTCGGCTCTGGCGACCACGCGAATGAAGCCCGCTTCTTTCTCTAACGTCATGGCGCGGCCACTTGCCTGGAAAGGAAAGAGCCCGGTTTTAAACGCGATGCCTGCCGCCTTAGCATCGTCGGGCGACAGTCCGGCGGTGACAATTTCAGGATCGGTGAAGCAAACTGCGGGAATGCAAACCTTATCCCAGGAGCGGTTTTCGCCGGCGACTATCCCGGCCACCATCTCGCCTTGCGCCGTAGCTCTGTGTGCCAGCATCGGCTCGCCCGTCACGTCTCCGATGGCGTAGACGCCACGCATCGAGGTGCGGCACTTGTCATCGATGCGAATGAACGGGCCATCCATATCGAGATCGATCGCATCAAGGTCCCAGCCCTCGGTCGCCGGCTTGCGGCCGACAGTAACGAGGATTTTGTCGACCGCGAGCGTCACCACCTCGCCATCTGCCGCCTCGATGGAGAGGGCATCGCCTTTGGACGCGAGTCCTTTCACCTTGGCGCCGGTCAGCACCCTGATCTCGAGTTCGCGCAGACGCTTGGCGACCGGCCGCGTCAGTTCGGCGTCGTATTGAGGTAGGATGCGGCCCTGAGCTTCAACGACGGTTACCGCGGCGCCTATTTTGGCAAATGCGGTCCCAAGCTCCAGTCCGATATAGCCAGCCCCCACGACGACAAGCTTACTCGGTACTTCGATTAGCGCCAGAGCCTCTGTCGATGAGATCACCTTGCCGCCGAACGGAAGGAACGGAAGTTCGATAGCGTCGGAACCCGTGGCGATCACCACCTGTTCCGCGCGAATCACCTGCGGGCCGATTTCCGTCTCCACCTCGACCGTCTTGCCGTCGCGAAATCGAGCCCAGCCCTCGACGACCTTCACGTCCGCTCGCTTCAAGAGTCCTGAAACTCCGTTGTTGAGGCGACCGACGATTCTTTCCTTCCAGAGCACGGTCTTCGAGAGATCGAGCGCGGGCTTGCCGGCGGAAATGCCGAGCGGGCTCTCGCCGCTCGCGATCCGTGCAATCCTCTCAAACTCTTCGGCTGCATGGATCAGGGCCTTGGAGGGAATGCAGCCGACATTGAGGCAGGTTCCACCGAGCTTTTTCGCCTCGACTACTACAGTGTCGATACCAAGTTGGCCTGCCCGGATCGCACAGACATAGCCGCCTGGACCCGCACCGATCACCAGGAGCTTGCAGGAGATGTCTTTCACCGGGGTCAGCCTTCCATAAAGATCAGCGCTGGCGTTTCAAGCAGCGCCTTGATGCGTTGCACGAAGAGCGCGGCGTCAAAGCCATCCACTACGCGGTGATCGAAGCTCGACGAAAGGTTCATCATCTTGCGGGGAATGAATGCGGATCCATCCCAAATGGGACGCACCATCATCTTGTTGACACCGATAATCGCGACCTCGGGATGGTTGATGATGGGCGTCGTCACTATGCCGCCCATGGTGCCGAGCGACGTAATGGTGATAGTGGATCCGCTCAGTTCGTCGCGGGTAGCGGTGCCGTTCTTCGCTGCTTCGGCAAGCCGGTTCAGCTCCGCCCCACAGCCCCAAAGGTCGAGCGCTTCTGCGTGCCTCACCACCGGCACCATGAGGCCCGCGGACGTCTGCGCCGCGATGCCGATATGCACGCCGGCATGCTGGTGTACGACGCCTGCCTCGTCGTCGAACAGCGCATTCAGATTGGGTTGCTCGACGATAGCCAGCACCATGGCGCGCATCAGGAAGGGCAAGAGCGTCAGCTTCGGCTGGTCGAGCCGTTTCTGCTTGTTGAGCGTTGCCCGAAGCTCCTCGAGCCCGGTGACATCGACCTCCTCGACATAGGTAATGTGGGGAATGCGCGAGTTGGAAATCGACATCTTCTCGGCGATCCTGCGACGCAGGCCGACCACCTTGATGTCTTCTATGGCAGTCCTCGGCTGAAGGCCTGGCGCTCTCGCCATCCCCGGTCCCTGAGCGAAAAAAACGTCCAGATCCTCGTGTGTGATGCGGCCGGCGGGACCAGTGCCGGGTACTTGTCGCAGGTCTGCTCCGGCCTCTCGAGCCCTCAGACGAACTGCGGGCGCGGCCAGGGGCTTTTTGCCTTCGGGCCGCGGAGCACCACCGGCAAATTGCCGGAATGGAGCGGTTCGGGTCGGTCGGTCTGTGGCGGATTCGGGCAGGGCGGTCGCGGTCGGGACACGCTCGAGTGAATTGCCAACGAGACGCGCTGCCAACGGAGCAGATTCCGCTGTCTCGGCGGCAGGAGCCTTCGCTCTCGGCGCCACCCGCGCGCCTGTGGGAGCGGAGCTGCTATATTCGCCTCGGACCTTCAGGCGGACGAGATCCGAACCGACGGCTACCACATCGCCGACCTCGGCGCCGAGCCAAACAATCTCGCCCTCGACCGGCGAGGGAATCTCCACCGTCGCCTTATCGGTCATGACCGCTGCAAGGACTGTATCCTCCCGGACTAGATCGCCGATCTTGACGTGCCACTCGACGAGCTCGGCCTCGGCGACACCTTCGCCGACATCGGGCAGTCTGATCACATGCTCGGTCATCTCACTGCTCCATTGTTTCGAGCAGCGCGCGGCCAACGCGAGCGGGACCAGGGAAGTAATCCCATTCCTGCGCATGCGGATAGGGCGTATCCCAACCCGTGACGCGCCTGATGGGGGTCTCCAGGTGGTAGAAGCATGTTTCCTGCACTAGTGCGGAAAGCTCCGCGCCGAAACCAGATGTCCGCGTCGCCTCATGGATGATCACACATCTGCCCGTCTTTCGGACCGATGCTTCGATCGTTTCCAAATCGAGCGGCAACAGCGTGCGAAGGTCGATGATTTCAGCATCGATGCCGGTTTCCGCAACAGCCGCCATGCCGACATAGACCATCGTCCCGTAGGCGAGCACGGTCAGGGCCGCCCCTTGGCGCCGGACGATGGCCTTCCCCAGAGGCACGACATAGTGACCGTCCGGAACCTCGCCGAGCTCGTGTTTCGACCAAGGTGTGATGGGCCGGTCGTGATGACCGTCGAAGGGGCCGTTGTAGAGTCGCTTCGGCTCCAGGAAGATCACCGGATCGGGATCCTCGATCGCCGCAATCAGCAGTCCTTTGGCGTCCCTCGGGTTCGACGGCACGACCGTCTTCAGACCCGCCACATGGGTGAACAGAGCCTCCGGGCTCTGGCTGTGGGTCTGTCCGCCTGAGATTCCGCCGCCGGTCGGCATTCTCACCACGAGCGGACAGGTAAATTGGCCATTCGAGCGATAGCGCAGTCGCGCGGCTTCTGAAACGATCTGGTCGTAGGCGGGATACATGTAGTCAGCGAACTGGATCTCGACGCAGGGGCGAAGCCCATAGGCCGCCATGCCGACCGCCGCGCCTACAATTCCCGACTCATTGATCGGGGCATCGAAACAACGGCTCTTGCCGTATTTCGCCTGTAGCCCCTGTGTGGCGCGAAAGACGCCGCCGAAGAAACCGACATCCTCGCCGAACACTACAACATTGTCGTCTCGGCCCATCATCACGTTCATGGCGTCGCGGATGGCTTCGACCATGGTTTTGCGGGGCATGGTTCAGACTCCCGCCTGCTGGCGTTGCCAACGTAAATGGGGTGGCATCTCCGCGTAGACCTCCTCGAACATATCACGCACCGAGGGCTTGCCGCCGGCATGCAGCGTGCCGTGGCTTTCGGCCTCTTTCTGTGCGGTGATCACGGCATCCAGAACTTCGGCTTCGGCCTGCTTATGGCGTTCATCCGACCACACGCCGCTTGTAATCAAGTGATTTTTGAGCCGGATCACGGGGTCGCCGAGCGGCCACGCGTCGGACTCGGCCTTCGGCCGGTAGGCGGACGGATCGTCGGAGGTGGAATGAGCGCCGACGCGATAGGTGACATGCTCGATGAGCGTGGGACCGAGATTGCGGCGCGCCCGCTCGGCGGCCCATTTCGCTACCGCATGGACAGCAAGATAGTCGTTGCCGTCGACCCTGAGCGCCGGAAGGCCGAAGCCCAGGCCGCGCGCCGCGAAGGTGCCCGAGCCGCCGCGGGCGATGCCCTGGAAAGTCGAGATCGCCCACTGATTGTTGACGATGTTGAGCACGACCGGCGCCTTGTAGGTCGAGGCGAAGACCAGCGCCGCGTGGAAATCCGATTCGGCGGTCGAGCCGTCGCCGATCCAGCCGACGGCGATCTTGTTATCGCGCCGCATCGCCGAGGCCATCGCCCAGCCGACCGCCTGAATGTACTGGGTGGCGAGGTTGCCCGAGATCGAGAAAAAGCCATGCTCGCGCGAGGAGTACAAGAC
>JBAUUA010001082.1:0-2078 GCA_049582465.1 Bradyrhizobium sp.
GTTCTGCTTGGCGAGCGAATCGAACAGCGCCTGCGGCGTGATCCCGAGCGTCGCCAGCTTGGCATGGGAGAATTCGACGTAGATCCTTTCATCCTGGGTGCCGTAGAGATCGACCTTCGTCACGCCCGGCACCTTCAAGAGGCGCTGGCGCATGCCTTCGGCGGCCTTCTTGAGCTGCGCGTAATCGGCGCCGTCGCTGGTCATCATGTAGAGGATGGAATCGACGTCGGAGAATTCGTCGTTGACGACGGGCCCGAGCAGGTTGGCGGGCAGCTGCGGCTGCACGTCGGCGAGCTTCTTGCGCAACAGGTAGAACAGATACGGCACGTCCTTGGGCGGCGTCGAATCCTTGAACGTGACCTGCATCGCCGTGAATGCCGGCTTCGAATAGGTCTGCACCTTTTCGAAATACGGCAGTTCCTGCAGCTTCTTCTCGATGGGGTCGGCAACCTGCGTCTGCATTTCGGCCGCGGTCGCGCCCGGCCAGATCGCCGAGACGTTCACGACCTTGACGGTGAAGAAGGGATCCTCGGCGCGGCCGAGCTGCTCATAGGAGAAGAAGCCGGCAAAGCCCAGCGCTACGACGAGAAACAGGATCAGTGCGGGGTGGCTGACCGCCCAGGCCGAAAGATTGAAGTGCTTCATCGCGCCCTCCTCGAATGAACGGGGATCAATTCGGATTAAAACGACAACGACGAGACGACCCGAACTTTCTGGGCCGGATCGAGTTTCTGCACGCCAAGCGCCACCACCTTGGCGCCTTCCTCGACGCCGCCCGTGATGACGACGTCATTGCTCTCATAGGATTTCACCGCGACCGGCTTCAGCGACACATCGCCCTTGTCGTCGACGACATAGAACGACGGATCGCCGCCTTCGCTGAACAACGCCGACAGCGGCAGCCGCGCTACCCGCGTGGTGGCGGGATCGGCCAGCGTCAGCGTCGCGGTCATGCCGAGCGAGACGTCGTCGCCGGCGCCGGGCAGCGAAAATTTTGCTAGATAGGTGCGGGTCGCGGGATCGGCGTTGGGTGCGATCTCGCGCAGTTTCGCCACGTAATTCTTGTCGGGGTCGGACCACAGGGACATGCTGGCTGTGCCCTCCTTGGCGCGGCCGAGCAGGGTCTCGGGGATGGCGACGACGGCTTCCTTCTCGGCAAAGCGCGCGACGCGGATGGCGGTTTGGCCGGCGGCCACGACCTGGCCGGGATCGATCAGGGTCGCGGTGACGACGCCGCGGCTGTCGGCGGCAAGCGTTGCGTAAGACAGCGAATTGTTGGTGAGTTCGACCGAGCGCTGCGCGCGGTTGAGCCGCGCGCGCGCTTCGTCGGCGGTGGCGCGGGCCTGATCCATCTGCGCATCGGTCGCCCAACCCTTGGCGCGCAACTCCTTGGCGCGGGTTTCGGAGGCGGCGGCCTGCGCCAGCACGCCGGTGGCGGCGCGCAGTTCGGCCTCGGCCTGCTCGGCCTGCAGCTTCAGATCGACCTCATCGAGGGTGGCGAGCGGCTGGCCGACATCGACGGTCTGGCCGACCTCAACCAGGCGTTTTGCCACTTTGCCGGGGACTCGAAAGCCCATGTCGGTCTCGATCCGGGGCTTGATGGTGCCGACAAAACTGCGCTCCGGCGATTCGGCCTCGTAATGCACCGTGGCCACCAAAACCGGGCGGGACGGGGTGGCCTTCTGGGCAACACTGTCGTTGCAGCCGGCCAGCGCGACCGCCACAAGGGCCAGCGCTGCACCCGCTAACAGCCTGGAATAGCTAGACAAAATCGATTGTACGAGCATGACGGCTTCCCTCGCTTTACCTGCGAATGAGTGTCGATTGTTCAGTGACGAATGTCAATATTCGTCAGTGATCATGATTCCGTGAGCCGCGGGGGTGGTTAAGGGGTCACGAATTTCGGGGGGTGGTATCCCGTCACACCGTATCGCCTCGTCCATCGCCCGGTGGAGGGAAGGTGTCCGTCCGCACGCTCGTCAGGTGCGGCGGGCATGCGAAGGTCGTCGCCCCCGCGAAAGCGGGGGCCCATAACCACCGTCGGAAGTTTTGGAAAGCCGTCTGCCCGCGTGCCTCAG
>JBAUUA010001083.1:0-2248 GCA_049582465.1 Bradyrhizobium sp.
AAGAACTCGACGCTGCTGTTCAATTTGGCGCGGGTCTTCATCGCCCGCTCGCCGGCGCGCGACCTGATCAACCCGCCGTGGAAGGGCATCGCCGAGCCGATGTGGGAGCCGGTGCAGATCCGCCACCGCTCGGCCTATTACGACGCCTTCTTCACCGAGGCGCTGCTGAGTTTCGTCGAGACCGGGCTTGCCTCGCCGGGCGAGGCCGCGGCGGCGCGCGGCGCGATCTCCGAGATGGTCGCGTTTTGCCTCACCACCAGCCGCGAGGAGGTGCGCGCGCGGGACGGCTCGACCTTCAACGTCGTCACCGCGCTGGCGCCGCTGCCGCACCCGCGCTTCTCCCGCTTCTTCGCCCAGATCAAGCAGGACTTAGGCTTTGGCGTCTACGTGCCGGATTGCGACACCACCGCGTGTTCGTTCTCGGCGGCGACCCAGGCAGGCTCGACAGATCCAATGCTCGACCAGCCGCTGTTGGATTTCTATGCCGGCTATCAGGTTCGCGGCGGCGCCAACGAGCAGCTGGTCACCGTGCCGCTCAACGACAACATCGATTACGAAGGCGGCGTCGCCACCTGGATCGACAGTTTTGCGGGCGAACGTCCGTTCGGCAACGACCTCGATCCGACGCTCAATCTCGACGTCCTCGAAGTCTCCTTTCGCAACCTCGCGCGCTGGAAGGTGCTGGAGACGCCGTCGCGGCTCGACACCGTGCAGCGCATCATTTCGTTCCAGAAGCGGCTCGCCGCCAGCGGCGCCTTTGCCGATCCGCGCTCGCACATCTATTACCTGCCGGAGCTCTATTGCGCCTATTTCGGCCGCTGCTACGCGGCCTTCCTCGCGCTGCCGCTCGCTGCGCAAGCGGCGATCGACCCCGACGGCGCGTTCGATTTCATCCGCTCCCGGGTGCTGGCCTATGTGCAGACCGAGCTCACATCTCACGAAATGAACGCCTTCGACGCCGCGCTGGCGCTGATCGCGCTCGGGCATCTCGGCGCCGATAGCGCCACCTTCACCCCTGCCCTGCACTGCATCATCGCAAGCTTCGGCGAGGGCGGCCGCCACGGGCCGTTCAAGGCCTATGAGTGGAACAAGATGAAAACCCCGACCCGCATTCTGGTGGGCGGGCCCGAAGTCACCTCGGCCTTCGTCCTGATGGGCCTGGCGCTGGCGCGGCGGGCGATGATGGGGGTGGCGAGCTAACAAATTGCGTCGTCCCGCCTCGAGCCGGGACGACGATGTGAACCAACCGCGAGTCGGTCGCAACGATGATAGCGCAAAGTTGAAGGTAATCGGCGCCTCTCCCGCTGGCGATTTGGCCGCATCCGCACCACAATCCGCCGCCATAGCGAATCTGCTCCATTAAGGCGGCCTCATTGCATGCGCATGAAATTCCTGACCGCGATTGCATTATTGTTCACGTCGGTTTTCCTGTCGGTTTTCTTGCCGGCTTTTGCCGAAGCCGCCGACATCACCGGCGTGCCGAAAATCCGCGAGGGCGATTCGATCCAGATCGGCTCGACGCGGATCCGGCTCGGCGGCATCGACGCGCCGTCGGTGGATCAGCTGTGTCTCAACAACACCGGTGAGCGCTGGACCTGCGGCGTCGCCGCGCGCGACGAACTGATCAAGCATGTCGGCGACAAGAGCTGGACCTGCCACCCGCGCCAGGCCGCCGACCGCCGCGGCCGCATCGTGGCGCGGTGCGAGGTCGACGGCCAGGACATCCAGAAATGGCTGGTCGGAAGCGGCTGGGCGCTGGCCTTTGCCCGCATCTCGCATGACTACGAGGCCGACGAAAAGGCCGCGCGCGAGGCCAAGGCCGGGATGTGGCAGGGCGCCTTCATCGCGCCGTGGGACTGGCGCGTCCGCAACAAGAAGACGACCATTCTCGGCGCCGCCAAGCCGCCGCCGAACGCGCATGCGATCCTGCTGGCCTCGGCCTCCGGATCGGTCGCGCCCTCGCCCGACTGCACCATCAAGGGCAACGTCAACAGTTCCGGCGAATGCATCTACCACACGCCGAAGAGCCGCTGGTATGCGCAGATCCAGATGAAGATCTCAAAGGGCACGCGCTGGTTCTGCTCGGCCGAAGACGCCGAAGCCGCCGGCTGCCGCGAGACGCGACGATAGGGCCTCATCCTAACGTCGTCCCTGTGAAAGCAGGGACCCATGCGCTGCGGCCCCTCATTTTGGCAGGATGGTGAATGCCTGCCGTAACCACGAAAGCCGGTGGTTATGGGTCCCTGCT
>JBAUUA010001084.1:0-1621 GCA_049582465.1 Bradyrhizobium sp.
GTTTCCGCCTCATCGTCTACCTCAACACCTGGCACATCTACACTTCCTTCGGGGTCGACAATCTCGGATCGTCGTCGGTCGGCCCCTGGCAGACCTACGCAACCGGCGCCTTCAATTCCTATCTCGCGCCCGGCGACACGCTGGCGCTCAATCTTTCGACCACACCGGGCGACCCGCGCGAGCTCGCCTTCGGACGGCTGTCCTACGACGCCCCTGTCGGCATCGACGGCATGCGGATCGGCGCGTCCGCGCTGCACAGCGAGGTCCGGCCGGGCGACGAGAGGCGGTTCTATAATGACGTCACGAAAACCGATACTTTCGAGGTTCGCGCCAGCATTGTCCCGCTGCAGTCAACAAGATCGGGGCTGACGCTCACGGCGGCGGCCGGCTTCAGCAATGTCTCCGAGCGCGATGTGTTCGGCCCGATCTACAATGATCATATCCGCACCGTCAGCCTGACTTCCGACTACCGGCTGCAGGATGATTTCGGCGGCAACAATTATTTCACGCTGATGTACCGTCAGGGTCTCGATATCCTCGGCGCGTCGCATTTCGGCGACGATTTTGTTTCGCGCGACGGCGCATCGGGCAATTTCTCGGTGATGGACGGCTGGTTCACCCGCTATCAAACGCTGACCGATGCGTGGTCGGTGAAAATCGCCGCCGCCGGCCAGATCGCTTCCGGCCCGCTGTTCACCTCGCAGCAATTCTATCTTGGCGGGGCAGCGTTCGGGCGTGGCTATGGCAGTGCCGAGATCAGCGGCGACAACGGCATCGCCGGCTCATTTGAACTGCGCTTCGATCAGCGACTGAATTTCGGTTATCTGACCGGTTATCAGCTCTACAGTTTCGTCGATGCCGGCGCGGCCTGGAACGACGGCTTCAATTACAACGACGGCCTTGCGCTGACTTCTGCTGGCGGCGGCGTGCGGTTCTTTCTTGCCGGCGACCTGCAGGCCGATATCGCGGTGGCGTTTCCGCTGAGCTACCGCGCACCGGACAATTCGAGCCGCAGCGCGCGTCTCTTGTTCTCCCTGTCGAACGCCTTCAAGCTCTGTCCTCAGAAGACGCAGCTGCGCTGCCTCTAGATTAGGCAGGCGATAACCGCGCGTGGTCGATCCGGATTGACCTGCATCAATGGCAGCGACCTGCAATTTAGCATCGTGCCCCTCGCCGCGATAAAGGCGTCGAAGGCTGTAATCGGTTCCCGCCATGCCGCTGTATTATTTCCGCATCCGGAACGGCCGTTACAGCGGCGTATCGAGCCAAGGTACCGAGCTGCCCGATCTCGACGCGGCATGGGAAGAGTTGACCGGCGTTTGCGGCGACATGCTCGGCTCGATCGCGCGCCATCTCGCGGAAGATGCCGAGTGGCAGATGGAATTGCTGGACGCCTCCAGGAAACCCATCTTTCGGGTCCGCCTGATAGCGGAATCCTTCGAACCCTGAATATTCCGCGGAACGTATCCTGTTCGACTTCGCTTTTCCGCCCGGCCGGCCCGTAATCACCCGGATTGATTGCGGGCGGCAAAGAGTGCTCCCCCATTGTGAAACGGGGATGACTGACGTGATCTACAAAGGCATCCAATACACGATCACAGCGACCGACGAGCCGGACATC
>JBAUUA010001085.1:0-1745 GCA_049582465.1 Bradyrhizobium sp.
CACCGGCGTGGACTGCGGGCGGCGCAATCCGAACAGGAAAGCGATCCCGCCCGCTGCGAGCACCAAAGGCGGCAGTCCCCAGAGGAAGGCGGTTTCCAAATCGAGCGGTGGTTTCAGCAGGATAAAGTTCCCGTAACGCTTCACCAGAAAGGCGCGGACCTGCTCGTCGTCCTGGCCGAGTTTAAGGCGTTCGCGCACCAACAGTCGGAGATCCCGCGCGAACTCTGCTCTCGAATCGTCGATCGACTGGTTTTGGCAGACCAGGCAGCGCAGCCCGGCGGAAATAGAGCGCGCTCGTGCCTCAAGTTTCGGGTCGGGCAGGACCTCGTCTGGCTGCACCGCCCTTGCCAAGCTGGGCGCGAGGCCTGCGAGTACGATCGAAAGCAGAAGAATGCGACGAAGCGAAGTCATTCGGCGGGCTCCGGCGCTGCGCAGTTGGCGGCGGCACGGACGCGAGTGGCGCGGCGCGCGAAGCCGATTCTGAGGCGCCTATCGGACAACGACACGATCCCTCCGAACGCCATGACGACGGCGCCGATCCAGATGGTCGTCACAAGCGGCTTCCAGAACATGCGCGCGTCGATCGAACCATCCGCGTGCTGGTCCCCCAGCGAAATGTAGATCTGGCCAAAGCCCAGCGTCACGATGCCTGCCTCGGTGACGGTGGTCTGTCGTGCGGGAAAGCTGCGCTTGGCGGGCTCGACGGTCGCCACGGCCGCGCCGCCCCGGCTGATGACTGTATCGGCCAGAACTTCAGAGTAGTTCGGGCCCTGTCGCGATCGAAGATTCTCGATCGTGGCTTGATAGGGGCCGAGATCGATCCCCTGACCTAGCTTGACGGTCGCGATCCGTTCCACGCCCCAACCGGTCGCCGCCAAGCCCATGAGTGCCACGCCAAAGCCAGCGTGAGCGATTGCCGCACCCCAGGCGGAGCGCGGCAGCCCGACCGCGCGGGCCAGCATCACCCGAGCGGGCTGCCCACGTGCCCAGATACGCGACGCCACATCGGCGCAAGAACCGACGATGAGGTAAACGGCGAGGCCCAGACCGACCGCGGCAAGGACGGGGCCGCCCCGGACGACCGCAACGAGCACAAGGGCGACCACGAGCCCCCCCAAAGCTGCGACCGTCACCCGTTGCGCCGCGCCGAGCAGGTCGCCACGCTTCCAGGCGAGCGACTGACCGACCGGCATCAGCAGAACGATCGGCGCTACTAGCGGACCGACTGTTAAATTGAAAAACGGTGCGCCGACCGAGATCTTGTCCCCGGTCAGAGCCTCAAGCGCGAGCGGATAGAGTGTGCCGGTCAGCACCGTAACGCAGCAGGCGGTGAGCAGCAGGTTGTTGACTGCGAGCGCGCTCTCGCGTGATACGGGCGCGAACAGACCACGCTGGCTCAGGGAGGGCGCGCGCCAGGCGTAAAGCGCGAGGGAACCGCCGATGAACACGGTCAGGATGACCAGGATGAATACGCCGCGCGCCGGGTCACTGGCGAAGGAATGAACGGAGGTCAGCACCCCTGACCGCACCAGGAATGTGCCGAGCAGCGACAGCGAGAATGTAAGTATCGCCAGGAACAGTGTCCAGATCTTGAGGGCTTCGCGTTTCTCCATGACGGCAGCCGAATGCAGGAGCGCGGTACCCGCAAGCCACGGCATGAGCGACGCGTTTTCGACAGGATCCCAGAACCAGAACCCGCCCCAGCCTAGGGTGTAATAGGCCCAGTACGAGCCCATGGCGATGCC
>JBAUUA010001086.1:0-3669 GCA_049582465.1 Bradyrhizobium sp.
GCTTCCGCGGAAAACGCGATGTGCTCAAGCGATAACTGGCCGGACTCCAGTTTGGAAAAATCCAGGATGTCGTTGAGGATCTCCAGCAGGCTGTCGCCGGCATTGTGGATCGCCAGCACGAAGCGCCGCTGCTCGTTGTCCAGGCTGGTCTCGAGCAACGTCGTGGACAACCCGAGCACCGCGTTCATCGGAGTGCGGATTTCGTGACTCATCATGGCGACGAAGGTCGATTTGGCCGCGTTGGCTGCCTCCGCGGCCTCGATCAGGTGCTCGTGCCGTTTCCACCACCGCGCGATCATCGAGGCGGCGACGAGCACCACGATCGTGCTGATCAGCGACATGACGCTGAGAAGCGTGGCCATGTCGCGCCAGCTGCGCAGCGCGCTGTCTTCGTACTGGGAAACCACGACAAGCGCCGGATAGTTCGGCAGCATCCGCGCGGCGCGAAGCCGCACGCGGCGATCAGGACCGCCGACCTCGCGGAGAATGCCTCCGGCGGCAAGGGCGCGCTGTCCGCCGCCCGAGGACGGTTTGCCGATTTTCTCGGTGGGCGGGAAATGCGCGAGCAGCGTGCCGTCCTCGCGGACCAGCGAGATCGTGGTGTCGAGTCCGAGCGATGTCGAGCCGAAGAAGTTTTCCAGATACTGCAGCGACATCGCGCCGAGCAGCATCCCCATGAATTCGCCCTTCGGATCGTTCAGGCGCCGTGCGATGTAGATGTTCCAGGTGCCGCTGCCGCGATTCTGCACCGGCGCGCTGATGAAGCTTTCCAGACTGGGACCGGCCTTCAGCGCCTTGTAGTAGTCGCGATCGGAGATATCGACGTCGGGAATCGGCCAGTAGCGCGAGAAGTTGAGCAGCTTGCCGTTGGCGTCGATTATCGTCACCGCGTCGACCTGGGGCAAACCGGCGATTTTCTCCTTCAGCAGGAAATGGGTTTCCTGGTCGGCGGTCAATCGCCGGTAGGAGGCGCCGTCGGTGACGCCCTTGCGGGCGAGATAATCGCCGACGCTGGACAACACGAGGTCGAGCGACTTGAACGAGCGGTCCGCATTCTCGGCCAGCGTGAGGCTGTAGCGCGCGAGATTGGCTTCGGCGGTCTGCAGCGTATTCTCGCGCAGATTATGCAGGAAG
The DNA here is from genome assembly GCA_049582465.1 of Bradyrhizobium sp. Taxonomy (GTDB): domain Bacteria; phylum Pseudomonadota; class Alphaproteobacteria; order Rhizobiales; family Xanthobacteraceae; genus Bradyrhizobium. The sequence goes on from JBAUUA010001086.1 coordinate 1,135, forward strand.
ATCAGGTCGGTGCCGACGATGCTGCAGATCAGCGCCACGGTAATGACGCCGAGAGCAGCGAGCGAGCGTCTGGAGCGGGACATCTACGCTACCAGCCGGCCGACGTTGCGAGCTTCTGTCTCCTGGTGTCGTTGGCGATCTGCATCAGGGCGCTGCGCAGGACTGAGAGATTGATCGGCTTCGAGATCGGCGGGCAGAGATTGAGGTCGAGGAAATTCCCGATCTTGATCGTCTCTTCGCGGGCTTCTTCTGCCGAGCCGCTGACGACGATGATGGGCGTGCGGCATTTCATCTCTGCCAGCAGCTTCAGGACCTCGACGCCGGATTCCTCGCCCAGCGAGAGGTCCAGCGTGATGCAGTCGAAGCTCCGCTCGCGCAGCAATCTGGCGGCCTCGCCGACGGAGTTCGCGCCCGTGGTCGTAAAGCCGGCCTGCGAGGCGATCTTGCTGACGATCGACAGATGGAGGTTGGCGTCCTCGATGACGAGCAAATCGTTGCGCATCTTGCTGCTTCCATTCCGGATTTCGCGCCCCGTTCGGAAGCCGCGGCGCGAACCACCCCTACTGTTCTAGAAGCGAGCCTCTACCCCGGCGTAAAGATCGCGTCCCGTAGAAATACGGACGGGGCGCAGGCCGGTTCCGCGATGAAGACGGAAGGAACCGACAGACAAGCGGATCCCGCCGACCGGTCCGGCGTTCGACCGCAGGGTCGTGACTTCCGGTTCGGTCGGGCTCCGGCGGGGATCACTCCGCAGCGAGCGGCGGTGCCCAATGGACCGTGCGATTTCGTCCCGCCGCCTTGGCGTGGTACAACGCCTGATCGGCGGCGCGCAACAGGACGTCGAGCCCCGACATGCCCTCGGTGGCTGCTGCGATGCCGATGCTTATCGTCACCTTGAATTGGGCCTTGTGCGCCGTCAGCGCATGATTGGCGACCCTTTCGCGAATACGCTCCGCCAGGATCGTGGCCTGCGCCTGATCGGTCTCCGGCAGCATGATCGCAAACTCTTCTCCTCCGAGCCGGCCGGCGAAATCCTCGCCGCGCTTGCCGTCGCGGCAGGCCGCGGCGATCGATACGATCGCCTCGTCGCCAACCGCATGTCCATAGCGGTCGTTGACGTCCTTGAAATGATCGATGTCGATCATCGGCACCGACAGCGGCCGGCGATGCCGCTGTGACCGGCTCCATTCCGCTTCCGCCAAAGCGAGGAAATGCCGCCGATTATAGAGGTTGGTCATGGAATCGATGGTTGCCAGTTTTTCCAGTTGCTGGGCGTTACGGATCAGATCCGTCACGTCGCAATAGGTGAACATCCGGCTGCCATTCGGCAGCTTGGCGCAATGCACCCGGATGTGCCGGCCATCCGGAATTCGCACGTCGCGTGCGCTGGTGTCCGAGATATGTGCTGCAGCGTCCTGCTCGGAGAAGAATTCGCAGAGCTGTCCCGGCGCCAGCGCCGCATCCTGGCCGGCATTCAGGGCCTTGGCGATCATGCGTGGATATGCCGGATGGGCCGCGGCCTGTTGCTCCGTAACGCCCCAATATTCGCGCATCTTCCTGTTGAGGAACTGCGCGTTGAGATCGGCGTCGAGCAGCAACACGCCGTCCTGAATATTGTCCAGCGCGCTGCGCAACACTTCCAGTTCGTCGGCGTGGCGGACGATGTCGGTAACCAGCGTGTAGGTGAGCAGCCGGCCGCCGTTCGGCAGAACCGTGCATTGCACCCGGATCACCTCGCCGTTCGATCGGCGCAGGTCGATCGGCGTGGTGTCGCCGGCCTGGACCAGACGTATGCGTTGGGCGATGAATGAATCGAGACCGGCAGGCGCGGTCTCGTAGGCCTTGCTGTCGCGACAGTAATACAGCAGCGCCACGAAAGCCGGCTTGCTGTCCGCCATCGCGTCCGGCACGTTCCACATCCTGCGAAACGCGCGATTGACGAATTGAGCCCGCAGGTCGCTGCCCAGCAGCAGCACGCCGTTCTGGATTTCGTCCAGCGCCGCCCTGAGCGCCAGCATCTGCCCGCTAAAGGTCGGATTGCTTCGGCGCTCGGGATGGCCCGGCGCAGCATACGCCTCGTCGCTGACGGCGTCAGGCTGCTCGAATTCGAGCCCGAGCTCCTTGCCGGATTGCCAGACCAATTTGCAGGGCCGCGGCGCGCCGTGGCCCGATATCAGAAGATGAAAGTGCTCCGGAATGCCGATCTGGCTTTCCACCTGGACCGTGGCGCCGCGCTCGGAGATCTTGCACACGACGCAGTCGATGACCGACTGGCCGTAGTTGCAGACTACCTTGCCGGGCAGCAAGGTTCGGCCGTGATGGTTGAATTCTCTCTCTGGCATGGGCAGCACCTTCTGGAACAGTGTCGCCGCCTCGATACGAGCGCCGGCCGATGGGACCTGGACGAGCGCGCCTCTGCCAAAAGGGATTGCGAGCCTTCAGCGGCCTGTATCGGCGATGTCTGCTAGTCGGCGGACCCCGGGAACACCGCTTCCATCTTTGTCTTCAGCGTCGCGGCGTTGAACGGCTTGACGA
>JBAUUA010001087.1:0-1616 GCA_049582465.1 Bradyrhizobium sp.
ATCAACAGCGGGATGAACAGCGGCCCGAAGGTGAGATTGAAGAACGGCGCGCCGACCGAGATCTTGTCCCCGGTCAACGCCTCGAGCACCAGCGGATAAAGCGTGCCGACGAAAACGGTCGCGCAAGCGGTCGCCAGAAACAGATTGTTGAACACCAGCGCGCTTTCCCGCGAGATCGGGGCGAACAGGCCGCCCTGCTTGAGCAGCGGCGCGCGCCAGGCGAACAGCGCGAGGCTGCCGCCGATGAACACCATCAGGATCACCAGGATGAACAAGCCGCGCGCCGGATCGGTTGAAAACGTATGAACCGACGTCAACACGCCCGAGCGCACCAGGAACGTGCCGATCAGCGACAGCGAGAAGGTGAGGATCGCCAGCAAAATGGTCCATACCTTGAGCGAGTTCCGCTTTTCCATCACCACGGCCGAATGCAACAGCGCGGTGCCGGCGATCCAGGGCATCAGCGAGGCGTTCTCCACCGGATCCCAGAACCACCAGCCACCCCAGCCAAGCTCGTAATAGGCCCAATAGGAGCCCATCGCGATGCCGAGCGTCAGGCACATCCAGGCAAGCAGCGTCCATGGCCGCACCCAGCGCGCCCACGCCGCGTCGATACGGCCCTCGATCAGGGCCGCGACCGCGAAGGAGAATGCAATGGAGAAGCCGACATAGCCGAGATAGAGCATCGGCGGATGCACCGCGAGACCGAAATCCTGCAGGATCGGGTTGAGATCGCGGCCCTCGACCGGCACCTCGGCCAGACGGCGGAACGGATTCGAGGTGAAGAGGATGAACAGATAGAAGGCGGACGCGATCCAGGATTGCACCGCAAGCACATTGGCCTTGAGCGTGGCCGGCAGATTGGTTCCGAACCACGCGACCAGCGCGCCGAACAGCGCCAGGATCGACACCCACAGCAGCATCGATCCTTCATGGTTGCCCCAGACGCTGGTGAACTTGTAGATCAGCGGCATCTGCGAATGCGAATTCTCGAAGACGTTGGCGACCGAAAAATCCGACGTCACGTAGCAATAGGTCAGCGCGCCGAAGGCGATGGCCACGAAACCGAATTGCGCCAGCGCGGTGGAGTCGGCGAGCTTCATCAGCGCCATATCGCCCTTGCGCGCCCCGACCACCGGCGACCACGACTGGATCAGCGCCAGCGCGAGCGCCAGTACCAGCGCGTAGTGACCGAGTTCTGCGATCATGAGGACGACTCCCGGTTCATCTCGCGCTTTGCTTGACTGGCGCCGCGGTCTCTTGCCAGTGGCCCTGTTTCTTCAGGGTATCGACCACCTCGCGCGGCATGTAATTCTCGTCGTGCTTGGCGAGCACGGTATCGGCCGTGAACGTGCCGCCCGGCTCGATATGGCCCTCGGCGACGACGCCCTGTCCCTCGCGGAACAGGTCCGGCACGATGCCGTGATAGCTGACCGGGATGTCCTTGTTGCCGTCGGTCACCTCGAAGCGGATCTGCAGATTGTCGCCACGCTCCAGGCTGCCCATCTTCACCATGCCGCCAAGGCGAACGCGCTTGCCCGGGGCGGCCTTGTTGTCGGCGATGTCGGTCGGCGAATTGAAGAACACGATCGAGTCGCGCAGCGAGTTCAGCACCA
>JBAUUA010001088.1:0-4479 GCA_049582465.1 Bradyrhizobium sp.
GTCCTGGGCTCGATCATCGCGACGCTGCGCGAGTGGCGCCGCCGGAGCGCCGAGCGCAACGAACTCGCCAGGCTCGACGCGCGGACGCTGCGCGACATCGGCGTCGACCCCGGCGTCGTCGACTACGAGATCTATCAGTCGTTCTGGCGGCCGCTTCGGGATTTGCGAGATTGATCGCCGTGGCCTCGATCCGAACGGCCATCGCGAAGCCAACGACAGCGTCGCAATGGCTGCCCGAAGTTGCCACTGAGCACCGTGACATAGAATGGCGCGCCCGAAGAGATTCGAACTCCTGACCCCTAGATTCGTAGTCTAGTGCTCTATCCAGCTGAGCTACGGGCGCGTGTTTCGCTAGGCATCCAGGGCTAAACGCCCACATGCGTGGTCGAGGCATGTCCAGAGATCGCGAAAGCGCGCCATAGCTACCGGCTCCGGCCGCGCTTGGCAAGCTCCGCAACGCGGCATCCGAGCCTCTATTATGCCGGCAGACCCGCCGGCGCGCTTCGCGAAAAGCGCGAAGCTTACCAAGACCTTAAGCGCTGGCCCGCTCGTTGCGCACGCTCAGGAGTTCCACCGGGCGGTCGGGGATGGCGAGCCGGAAGGTAGCGCCGATGGTGCCTTCGACCAGGTTGATCTCGCCGCCATGGGCGCGGATCAGTTCGGCGGCGATCGCAAGCCCCAGCCCGCTGCCGCCCGGCCTGCCTGAGGACTGGAACGCCTCGAACAGGTGGTCGCGGGCCTTTTGCGGCACGCCGGGGCCGGTATCGGACACCTCGATGATCGCGACCGTGCCTTCTCGCCGCCCGGTGATGCGAATCTGAGTCGCGGCACCGCCGCGCGGATTGTTCTCCAGCGCCTGCGCGGCGTTGCGCACCAGGTTGAGCAGCACGCGGAACAGCTGATCGGGGTCGGCATCAATGGAGAGCCCGCGCTCGATCGCGGCGATCCAGGTGATCGAGACGTCCGTGGCAAGGCCTGCGGATTCGCGCACCTCGGCGACCACGGGCTCGACCAGCATCATGCGGCGGTCGGGGGCGGCCTCCTGGGCGCGGCCGTAGGACAGGGTCGACTGGCAGAACGCGATGGCGCGCTCCAGCGAGCGCATCAGTTTCGGCGCGAAGCGTTGCACCCGCGGATCCGGCACGCTGGCTAGCTGGTCAGACAACAGCTGCGAGGACGCCAGCAGGTTGCGCAAATCGTGGTTGATCTTGGAGACGGCGAGCCCGAGGGCTGCGAGCCGGCTCTTCTGGTGCAGCATCGACACCAGGTCGCGCTGCATGTCGGACAATTCGCGCTCGGCGACGCCGATCTCGTCGCCGCGCTGGCTCGGCACGATGATGCGCGCCGAACTCTCGGGATTTTCGTGGAAGGCGACCAGGCTCGCGGTCAGCCGCCGCATCGGGCGCACGAACATGAAGTGCAAGGCGAAATAGACCAGCCCGGCGGTGAGAACGCCGATGCCCAGCGAAACCAGCAGCAGATTGCGCGAGAAGCGGTACATCGCCTGGCGCAGGGGCGCCTCGTCGATCACGACCTCGATGAATTGCGCGCCGCCGGGCGCCGGCCCGACCACACGGATCGACTGGTTGCCGGTTTCCAGCATGGTTTCGAAGGATTCCACAATCGCCGACCACGCGGTCATCTCCCGCAAGTCGACATCATGGTCGATCGCCGCCGGCAGATCGGCGCTGGCCAGCAGCCGGCGCTGCTGCCCCATCTTGATCGCCACGGCGCGCGCGCCGATGCTCTTGAGGATCTGCCGCGCCAGCGAATCCGGGACCATGCCCAAGGGCGCGGCGTCCAGCACCAGTGCGGCGGTATTGGCCGCCGCCAGCCGGTCGTTCAGCCGGTTGATCCGGAAATTGGCGATCGCGGGCACATAGATCATCATTCCCGCGATCATCACCAGGGGAATGGTCAATAGCAGCAGTTTTCCGGACAGGCCGACCCGGCGCGGCGGCCGGGGCCGCGGCGTGCCGACGGAAGGCGGTTCTTCGGTCACTGACACAATGTCTGCCTTCGAGTCCTCGTATTGTTGAGGATGCGACCGGCTCCCGAAGCGGTCAAATTACGGATCGCTAATGTCGGCCGGTTCCCGTCATCTAATAATCCGCCCGAAAGACGCCATCCTCGGGGTCAAAAACACCGCAAAATGCGACATATTCGCGCGGAGCACGCAGTTTTCGACGGCCCCGGCGGCGCCTCAATTGCGCGGAGCGGCCAGATTGACGAAAACGGGTCGCTCCCGTATAAGCCGCGCCAATTGTCCGCGATGGCCCGGTTCGACCGGGGCGGCTCTTTTTGGGCCGGAAACGGCCCGCTTTGGGCCCGCCAGCATTCGCGGACTTACCTCATTTATCAGGCGTAATTGCCCGGTCAGCGGAGAACGACCCGTGAAGCGGACTTATCAACCCAGCAAACTGGTGCGCAAGCGCCGTCACGGCTTCCGTGCCCGCCTTGCGACGACCGGCGGCCGCAAGGTCCTCGCCGCCCGCCGCGCCCGGGGCCGCAAGCGTCTGAGCGCCTGAGCCGGGCTTCCCGGAGACCCCCATCATGGATCGGCTAAGGCAGCGGGCGGACTTCCTCGCCGTTGCCAATGGCGCGCGGGCGGGCAGTGCTGCCTTCGTGCTGCAAAGCCGCCGCCGCGACGATGACGGGCCGGTCCGGGTCGGCTTCACCGTTACCAAAAAGCACGGCACCGCCACCGAGCGAAACCGCATCCGCCGCAGGCTTCGCGAATTGGTGAAGCGGCTGGACGTCATAACAATGCGACCGCACAGTGATTATGTGCTAGTCGGCCGTCGTGCCGCACTGACCTGTGACTTCGCGACCATGCTCGACGACCTCCGCTCGGCACTGCATCGCCTCGACCGCCAGCCCAAGACTAGACCAGCGAAGCTTCGCGATGCGACCGCCGCCAACCGAATAGAATGACGAGAGCTTGAACGATGTCCGATAATCGCAACACCATCCTCGCCGTCATTCTGTCCGGCCTCGTGCTGATCGCCTGGCAATATTTCTACAACGTGCCGGCGATGGAGAAGCAGCGCGCCGCGCAGCAGGCCACCGAGCTCGCCAAATCCGCGACCCCGGCAGCGAACCAGGCAAATCCGCAGACCACGCCGCAGGCCGGCAGGGCGCCTACCGCCAACGCGCCCGCGCAGCCGACCGCTACGACGGCCGTGGTCAGCCGCGATGCCGCGATCGCAGCCGGCCCGCGCATCAAGATCGACAGCCCCACCCTGACCGGCAGCATCGCGCTGAAGGGCGCCCGGATCGACGACCTGTCGCTGGTGCAGTTCCGCGAGACCGTCGATCCCGCTTCGCCCGCGATCGTGCTGTATTCGCCCTCGGGCACCGCGAACCCCTATTATGCCGAATTCGGCTGGGTCGGCGCCGCCGGCTCGACGGTGCGGATTCCCGACCAGACCACCGTCTGGCAGCAGGAGGGCTCCGGCAACCTGACGCCGTCGACCCCGGTGACGCTGAAATACGACAATGGCGACGGTCTCACCTTCCGCCGCACCATTTCGATCGACGACCGCTACGTCTTCACCATCAAGGACGACGTCAGCAATGTCGGCAGCGCGCCGGTCACGCTGTATCCGTTCGCGCTGATCTCGCGCCACGGCACCCCGCAGGTCGCCGGCTATTACATCCTGCATGAAGGCCTGATCGGTTATCTCGGCGACCAGGGCCTGCAGGAATTCAGCTACAAGAAGATCGACGAGGCCAAGTCGGTCAGCTTCAAGGTCACCGACGGCTGGCTCGGCATCACCGACAAATACTGGGCCTCGGCGCTGCTGCCCGACACCAATGCGCAGCTGCAGGCGCGGTTCTCGTCCAACCAGGTCGGCACGACCCACAACTACCAGACCGACTATCTGCAGGACCCCCAGACCATCGCGATCGGCGGCTCGGCAAGCGCCAATGCGCGGCTGTTCGCCGGCGCCAAGGAAGCCAAGGTCGTCGGCATCAATTTTCCGCTGGCCGGGCTCGGCGGCTACAACCAGCAACTCTCGCTCAACCACTTCGATCTGCTGATCGACTGGGGCTGGTTCTACTTCATCACCAAGCCGATGTTCCTGGCGCTCGACTTCTTCTACCATCTGGTCGGCAATTTCGGCATCTCGATCCTGCTGGTGACGGTGCTGGTGAAGCTCTTGTTCTTCCCGCTCGCCAACAAGTCCTATGCCTCGATGGCGAAGATGAAATCGGTGCAGCCGCAGCTGGCCGCGCTGAAGGAGCGCTATCCCGACGACAAGGTGAAGCAGCAGCAGGAGATGATGGAGATCTACAAGAAGGAGAAGATCAACCCGATCGCCGGTTGCCTTCCCGTTGCCTTGCAGATCCCGGTGTTCTTCTCGCTCTACAAGGTGCTGTTCGTCACCATCGAGATGCGGCACGCGCCGTTCTTCGGCTGGATCAAGGACCTGTCGGCGCCCGACCCGACCAACCTGTTCACCCTGTTCGGCCTCC
>JBAUUA010001089.1:0-8520 GCA_049582465.1 Bradyrhizobium sp.
GATCTCCCCGAGATCCGCGAGCTGGATATCAATCCGTTGCTGGCGGACGAGAGCGGCGTGCTGGCGGTCGATGCGCGCATTTCGATCGGGCAGGTGGAGCAGAAATTCCAGGGCACCGGTCCCGCCAATTTCGCGGTGCGGCCATATCCGTCGCAATGGCAGCGCCACATCCAGATCAAGGAGGGCTGGCGGGTGTTTGTGCGCCCGATTCGGCCCGAGGACGAGCCGCTGATCCATGAATTATTGCGGCACGTCACCGCTCACGATCTGCGGCTGCGTTTCTTCGCGCCGATGAAGGAATTCACCCACGAGTTCATCGCCCGCCTGACCCAGCTCGACTACGCCCGTGCGATGGCGTTCGTCGCGTTCGACGAGGCCACCAATCAGATGGTCGGCGTGGTGCGCATTCATTCCGACTCGATCTACGAGACCGGCGAATATGCCATCCTGCTCAGGTCCGATCTCAAGGGCAGGGGGCTCGGCTGGGCCTTAATGCAGCTGATCATCGAATACGCCAAGTCCGAAGGGCTGAAAGCCATCTCGGGCGATGTGCTGAAGGAAAACACGGTGATGCTGGAAATGTGCCGGAACCTCGGGTTCGAGGTAAAGGCCGATCCCGTCGAGCACGATATCTGCGACGTGCGGCTCAAGCTTTAGGGCCCGTCCAACGTGCCCGCGCGAAGCCGCAGACAAGCTCCGACGCGAGCCGGGAATGACAGGCGCTACAGATGCGTCGTCGATACGACGCGGTAGGTATGCATCTTGCCGCCCTCGTTCACCGAGACATATTCGCCGAACATGAAACGTTCGTCTGCGAAGTGATGTCCGACCTCGTCCGGCGTATCGGGATAGCTGAATGCCCAGCCGCTGCCGCGGTGAACGAGATGGCCGTGCTGGTCATCCTGTCCCGGCCGAATTCGCGTGATCCGGCAGGCCTCGCGATGGTCTCGCCACAGCTTCGCGTCGATCCGGTCGCCGGCATCGAGCGGTGCGACGATGACGTAGGCAAAGCCGGTGTCGCCTTCGGGGTGGCCGGGCTCGCGCGCAAGCTCGATACGGATCTGCCGGAACTGTGCCGGCAGGGAAGTGTTCAGGATCGGCTTGGGATTGACGCTTGGCATTTTGCTATGGCTCCTGGGTTGACGGGCTTGCGGCCATCGCCGCGGCTCGCGATTATTTCTGTTCGGCGGCGGCTGCTGTCGGCGCCGCGGCGGCCGGTCTGGCCGCCGGCTTCTTCAGGCTTTTGATGATGATCGTGATCAGCGGAACGATCAGCAAAGGCAGAACGCTGTTCAGCGGATTGTGGATCGTTCCGTATACCTGCGACTGCAACGCGCGCGCCTCAAGCTGCAATCCCTCGACCGCCGAACCATGGATTTCGCTGGCGAGTTCAAGCTCGCGGCCGCCCGGCGGCCTGCCGGCGATCAGGAACAGGATCGCGGCAATCGCGAAGTTGACGGCGCCGAGAATGGCCGCGGCCAATATCGCGCTCCAGATCTGGACCAGCGCGAAATACGCCGACAATTCCAGCATCAGCAGTCCGAACGCCGCGATCAACGCCGCAAACGCCCTCAAGCCGAGGCCGATCAGCATATGCCGCATCCGGATGTCGGCAATGATCCTGTCGGTGCGCCAGAGCGCGCGCAAATGTTTGATGACGTTTTCGGTGTTCACGCTAGTGTCTCCTCAACATGAATCCGACCACGATGCCGAGCGCAAAGGCGGAAGCCAGCGATGTGATCGGTCGCTCCGATATGATGTTTTCGAGATTCTCTTCCTGCGCGCTCAAGGTCTCGCCGAGATCGTTGAGCGCGGACTTGATCTGATCGGCGAGAGCTTCGGCGCGATTCTTGCCGGTATCGAAGATTTCCTCGCTCGCGGTGTTCAACAGGCGTGAGACGTCGCCTTTGAGCGATTCCAGCTCATCTCTCAGCTCGCTTGAGTCGAACATCGTTTCTGCCCTTGCTGCACAATCCAGCCGAAATTCTGTGCAAACCCAATCTAGGGGAGCCATGGTCGGGGCTATTGATTTGCCTCAACAGGGCAGGATGGGGCAGTTTTCGGTTTGAGGCAGGTCAATCCGGGCGTCGCGCCAGGCCCTAGTAAGGGGCCGCTGGCAAGAGGCTTCGGGAAAACACACATTTCCTCGAAATTTAAGGAATACATATCTTGGCGTCTCCACCCCTGTTAACGGCCACGCCGTCGGGCGATGTGCTCGAGCTGCGTCCGGGCGGATCCTGGACCGCGGCCAATGTGACCGCTCTGGAAGCGCTCTCCGGCACCGTCGTGGACAAGCTTGACGGGTCGAAATCCGTGAAACTGGATATGGCCGAGGTGCGCGAGCTCGATACGCTCGGGGCCTGGATGCTTGAGAAAATATCGCGGCGCGCGGCTTCGGCCGGCCATCCGACCGAGGTGGTCGGCGTTGCCGATAACTATGCCGGGTTGATCGAGGAAGTCCGTCAGGTCAATCGCCGCAATCCGGCGCCGGTGCCCGCACTGAATCCAATCGTGGCCAGGGTGAACGACGTCGGTCGCTTTGCGGTCGGTTCGAGGGAAGACATCGGCATCTTCCTGCAGATGCTCGGCTCGCTTTTCCTGGCGCTCGTCGGCGTCCTGCGCAGGCCGAGATCGCTGCGGGTGACATCGCTAGTCTATCAATTGTACAAGGTCGGCTTCCAGGCGATCCCGATCATGGTGCTGATCACCTTCCTGATAGGCGCCATCATCGCCCAGCAGGGTTTCTTCCATTTCCGCAAGTTCGGCGCCGACTCCTACGTCGTCGACATGGTCGGCATCCTGGTGCTGCGCGAATTGGGCGTATTGATCGTCGCGATCATGGTCGCGGGACGTTCGGGCAGCGCCTACACCGCCGAGCTCGGTTCGATGAAAATGCGCGAGGAAATCGACGCGCTGTCGACCATGGGCCTTGATCCCGTCGAAGTCCTGATCCTGCCCCGCATTGTCGCGCTGATTCTGGCGCTGCCGATCCTGAGCTTCATCGGATCGATGGCCGCGCTCTATGGCGGCGGTCTGGTGGCCCAGTTCTACGGCGACATGAGCCCGGCGATCTACATCGCCCGCCTGCATGACGCCGTGTCGGTGACGAGCTTCAAGGTCGGCATCATCAAGGCGCCGTTCATGGCGCTGGCGATCGGCATCGTCGCCTGCAGCGAGGGCCTGCGCGTGAAGGGCAGCGCCGAGTCGCTCGGCAAGCAGACGACCACCTCCGTGGTGAAATCGATCTTCCTGGTGATCGTGCTCGACGGGCTGTTTGCGGTCTTCTTCGCATCGATCGGAATGTGACGATGCCGCAATCCGCTCCGCAATTCGCCATCCGCGTGCGCGACCTCGTGGTCGGCTTCGGCCGCCAGATCGTGATCGACCATTTGTCGCTGGATGTCCGCCGGGGCGAAATCCTCGGCCTGGTCGGCGCCTCCGGCGGCGGCAAGACGGTGTTGATGCGGACCATCATCGGGCTCATTCCGCCACGAAGCGGTGAGATCGAGGTCATGGGCGCGGTGATCGGCGACACCCAGGACCGCACCACGCAGAGCGCCGCGAGCCGATGGGGGATTCTGTTCCAGCAGGGTGCGCTGTTTTCGTCGCTCACCGTGCGCCAGAACATCCAGTTCCCGCTTCGCGAGAATCTGGTGCTGTCACAGGCGTTGATGGACGAGATCGCCACTGCCAAGCTCGAAATGGTCGGGCTGTTGCCGGAGGACGGCGACAAGTTTCCTTCCGAATTGTCGGGCGGCATGACCAAGCGCGTGGCGCTGGCACGGGCGCTCGCGCTCGATCCCGCGATCGTCTTTCTCGACGAGCCGACTTCCGGCCTCGACCCGATCGCGGCCGGCGAGTTCGACACCCTGATCAAGACCCTGCAGAAAACGCTGGGGCTGACGGTATTCATGGTGACCCATGACCTCGCCAGCCTGAACACCGTCTGCGACCGCGTAGCGGCGCTCGCGGACGGCAAGATCGTCGCCATCGGACCGATGCGCGAACTGCTTCAATCCGAGCATCCCTGGGTGCGGGCCTATTTCCACGGCAAGCGCTCCCAGATGCTGCAACCCAAAGCGAGCTGAATAGATGGAAACCCGCGCTCCCTTCGTCGTCGTCGGCGCCTTCGTGCTGGCAACCATCGTTGCCGTGTTCGGCTTCGTCTACTGGCTTCAAAACACCGCCGGGCTCGGTCCGCGCACGACCTATCATGTCCAGTTCGACGGCTCGGTGCCCGGACTGTTGATCGGTGCCGGCGTGCTGTTCAACGGGATCCGCGTCGGCGAAGTGACGGATCTTGGGCTCGCACCAGACAGCCCCCGCCGTGTCAATGCGACGATCTCGGTGGCCTCGACCACGCCGGTGCGGGCCGACACCAAGGTGGGCCTGGAATTCCAGGGGCTGACCGGCGTCCCGGTGATCGCGCTGGAGGGCGGCGTGCAGCTTGCGAATTCCGGTCCGGTGCCGACCCTGATTGCCGACCCGGGCGCAGGGCAGAGCATGACCCAGGCCGCCCGCGATGCGTTGCGCAAGGTCGATTCCGTGCTCAGCGAAAATTCGGAGCCACTGAAGAAGACCTTTGCCAATCTGGAGACCTTCACCGATGGATTGGCGCGCAATACCGGGAAAATCGACAGTATCCTCGCCGGCCTCGACAAGACGATGGGAGGCGGTACGCCGGCGCAGAAGTTTACCTACGATCTGCGCGCTCCCCAGAATCTCGGACCGGTGACCAAGACCCTCAAGGGACCATTGGCGGTCCCGGAGCCGACCGCGGTGGCGATGCTGGAGACGCAGCGGTTCCTGTTCTCGCCCGCCAAGGACTATCCCGGCTTTGCCGATGCGATCTGGGCCGACGCGATTCCGAAACTGCTGCAGGCGAGGCTGATCGAGAGCTTTGAGAATTACGATATCGCCCATGCGCCGCTGCGGGTCGCGGACCTCGGGCAGGCCGACTTCCAGCTTCTGGTCGATGTCCGACGCTATCGGATCGTGACGGATTCGGGGCCTGCGGCCGAGATCGGATTGTCGGCACGGATCGTCGACAAGAACGGCAAGGTCATTGCCTCGCGCCTGTTCGAGGACAGCGAGAAATTCGACAAGCTCGAGCCGCCGGCGGCGGTCGCCGCGTTCAACGAGGCTTTCGGCCGGATCGCCAAGGAGATGATCGGCTGGACCGTGCAGGCGCTGTAGCTGTGCGCCGCGGTTCTATTCGAGGGTCTTCAGGAACGTCAGCAGGTCGTGGATCTGGTCGGGACTGAGTTCGGCCTCCGGCATCGCGGGATGACCGGTGGAGATGCCCTCGGCGAGCGATTCGGCGAGGGTTTCGACGGGGTAGCGGGTGTGCAGGGTGCGGAATGGCGGCGCCGCCTTGAGCCGGCTTTTCGAAACAAGGTCGATCGAGTGGCACCCCCCGCAATGCCTGGACGCATAGGCCTTTCCCCGTTGCACGTCGGACGAGGCCGCCAGGGCCGGCGTCAGCAGCATCAGGGTGGCGAGGGCTTGGCGCAGGGCAGATCGCAGCATTACAGACCGGACTTTCGTTCAATTGCGGCTATAAAGGCAAGATAGGGTGACGAAGTGGGCCGCCTTTGATCTGCATCAACCGCCGTCCCGGCGATCGGCTAAGATGCCATGCGTCGGCAGGCTCGGCGCTCGATATGGTTGCTGCCCAGCCCATTCTGGAGTTGCGCATGAAGATTTCCCTGGTTGCGGTCGCACCAAACGAGCAGCAGCCCTGCATCGATTGTTCGGTGCGTCAATTCAGCCTTTGTGCGGCGCTCGACCGGGCCGAACTGCGGGAGCTGGAGCATCTCGGCCGCCATGTCCATTTCGGGAGCTGCGAGACGGTGTTCGCCCAGGAGGAGTTGACGACGTCATTCTACAATCTGCTCGAAGGCGTCATGCGGCTTTACAAGCTGCTGCCCGACGGCCGTCGGCAGATCGTGGGATTTGCGTTGCCCGGCGATTTCCTGGGAATGACGGCCTCGGCGCGTCACAGCTTCTCCGCCGACGCGATCGGGCCCGTGACCATTTGCCGGTTCTCGCGGGCGGCGTTCGCCCGCTTCATCGAGGACAAATCGCATCTGCTCCGCCGGATCAACGAATTGGCGGTTCGCGAACTGAGCCAGGCTCAGGACCACATGGTTCTGCTCGGCCGCCGCTCGGCGGAAGAAAAAGTCGCGACCTTCCTGATCGGCTGGCGCGATCGTTTGGGTCGCCTTAGTGGCCTCGCCAAGACGGTGCCCTTGCCGATGAGTCGCCAGGACATCGCCGATTACCTCGGCCTGACCATTGAAACGGTCAGCCGCACCTTTACCAAGCTGGAACGCGATGGCGTGATCGAAATCCTGCCGGGAAGCATCTCTCTGCTGGATCCCGCGCGCGCCGAGGCTCTGGCCGCCGCCTGAATGGCGATTGCGCCCGATACCGGTCGGTTTGATTCAGATCAAAGACCGCCATCTCCCGCCTCAGGATAAATGCCTCCAAAGTCCAGGGAGGTTTTATGCCGTTTGATGCGATGATGGTGAGCGCAGGCGTGGTCGCGATGTTCCTGCTGTTCGCGGGCGTGCTGCTGTGGGCTGATCTTCAAACCCGGCCGGATCGGCTGGAGGCCAATTCGAACCGTCCAAAGCGCCGCGGCTTCTAAGAGCTG
Organism: Bradyrhizobium sp.; assembly: GCA_049582465.1. Taxonomy (GTDB): domain Bacteria; phylum Pseudomonadota; class Alphaproteobacteria; order Rhizobiales; family Xanthobacteraceae; genus Bradyrhizobium. The sequence goes on from JBAUUA010001089.1 coordinate 6,659, forward strand.
CCTGCCGGCGTCACAGCTGACCGCCAGCAAGACGTCGAGCCGGACCGGATATTGCCTCCGGGCGGGGCATGGCGTGCGCCGGCGCGGTCAGGCTTCCTTGATGCCGAACAGGTGTGTCGCGTTGCCACCCAGGATCGCCACCTTCTGTTTATCCGACAGGGTGGCGGTGGCGAGGACGTGGTCGACCGGATGCTCTTCCCACGGGATCGGGTGATCGGTCCCGAGCATGATCTGGCTCGCGCCGACCTGCGCCACCAGATGCCGCAGACCTTCGGCCGTGAACACCATGGCGTCGAAATAAAGCTGGTTCAGGTATTCCGAAGGCTTCTTCTTCAGCGTGATGTTCGGATTGCAATTTTGCGGCGACACAAAGCAGGCGTGATCGCCGCGTGCCGCATAGGACGGCAGAAAGCCGCCGCCATGCGCGGCCAGCACCTTCAGGCCGGGGAAGCGGTCGAGCGTGCCTTCGAAAATCAGGTGCTGCAGGGCGATCGTGGTATCGAGCGGATTGCCGATCGTGTTCGAAAGCCAGCCGTTGCCCTTGAAACGCTTGGCAAGTTCGGGCGTGCTCTGCGGGTGGACGAACAGCACGGCGCCGAGCTCTTCGGCCTTGGCCCAGACCGGATGGAATTTGGGGTCGGAGAAATCCTCCCCCGCCACGCTGGCGCCGATGGCGGCACCGCGCAGGCCCTGTTTTCTGACCGCGGTCTCCAGTTGTTGAACTGCGAGGTCGGGAAATTGCAGGGTCAAGGAGGCGAACGCCCCGAAACGCTCCGGCCGCGACGCGCACAGCTCGGCCAGCTTGTCGTTTTGCACCTTGACGATCGCTGCCGCGGTGTCGCGGTCCTTGCCGTACCAGAACGGATTGATCGACAGGATCTCCATGTCGATCGCCATGGCATCCATTTCCTTGAGGCGCTGCTCGATGACGATGAAGTGCTCCGGCACGCCCTTCACCGGCGGCAGCACCTTGTCGGCCGCGTCCCCCATCAGATCGAGGGCCTCATGGAAATAGCAGTGCGAATGAACATCGACGGTGAGGACTCGCTTGCCGCCAACCCTGACCGGCAGGCGCGGCGGTCTTGGCTGGGCGCGGGCCGCGTCCCCCATGCCGCAACTGCAAAACGCGATCCCGGTCGCCGCTGCGCCCTTCAGGAAATTTCTGCGGGTGGTCGTCAATTGCTCCCCTGGCGGCCGGAAGCCGGCCTTTCCTCTGGATCGGTCGATCGAACCGCCGGCCTGATCTTGATTTTCTTTGCCCGGCACATTGCCAAGCCGGGAGTGGGAGGGCAATCATTCTCGAAGAGGTCGCGACCGCTTGCGCGGAAACGTGATCCAATTCGCAAGGGGAATTTCGGGATGCGCCTGATTCATTCGATGGCGGCGGCGCTTGTGCTGCTGGTTGGTTCCAACGCGGTTGCGCAGACCGCCTATCCCGAACGGCCGATCAAAATGATCGTGCCTTTGGCGGCAGCGAGCGCGGTGGACGTCGCGGCGCGGATCGTGACCCAGAAGATGGCCGACAGCATGGGCCAGCAGATCGTCATCATCAATCAGGCCGGCGCGTCCGGACTGATCGGCGCCGAGCAGGTCGCGAGAGCGGCGCCAGACGGCTACACGATCGGCGGGTTCAACGACAGCGTCATGACCATGGTGCCCAACCTGCACTCGAAGATGCCGTGGGACATTTTGAAGGATTTCGAGCCGGTTTCGCTGGTTGCGACGGTGGAGTGGGGGCTGATCGCCGGCAACAACACCGGCTACAAGACCGCGGCCGATCTGATTGCCGCCGCCAAGGCCGCGCCGGGCAAGATCAACTACAGCTCCGGCGGTCCGGGCAGCCCGCAGCATCTGGCGATGGC
>JBAUUA010001090.1:0-2128 GCA_049582465.1 Bradyrhizobium sp.
CCTTATGCCCGGCCGTTTCTCGCGCCTGTTTGTGATGGAGCCGACTATCATGGATCCGCGCGCGCCGGGCGATGGCGGGCTGAGCGAGAGGGGGGCCGCCTCCGTACAGGGAACGCTGCGCCGGCAGCCCGAATTCGACAGCGTCACCGCCGCATTCAACCGTTATCGCGCGGCGCCGGCATTCGCGGATTGGTCGGAAGACGCCCTCCAGACCTATATCCGGCACGGCTTCGAGACACTGCCCGACGGCAGGGTGCGGCTGTTGTGCCGGCCGGAAATCGAAGCAGCGATGCTGCGGCCGATATTCGAGGCGATGGAGCAGGTCTACATCGGCGACGAACGCGGCAATCCCTTCGCTTCGCTCACCGCGATCGACTGCCCGGTGCGCGTTGCGACCGCCGAAACTTCGTGGGGCATCTACAAGGAGATGGCCGCGAGGGCCGTCGCGCTGATCCCGGGCGCAAGCCGGTGGACGTTCGACGGCGTCGGTCATTGCGTGGCGCAGGAAGCGCCTGATCTGGTACTCCAGGCGCTGGAAGCATTCGAGCAAGTTTAGCTTGCAAGATAGAAGCAGCCGACCTCGCCGATGTTGTTTGCGGCGACCCTGGCGGACACATTATCCTTCTTCAGGGAGGAGGTCCCGGATCTCCCTGCTTTCCGGTATTGGCCTGCACGCATGTGAACGCCACCACATTGGACGAGCTCCAAGCCGTCTTCGCTGCTGCCTGGCACGTTTCGAGACTGGGAAAATTGCCGACATGCATGAGGCCTGCCTGAAGCGAGAGCACCAACCAAAACACGGGAGCCATACGCGGGTTCCTTTTTCTCGGGCCTTGCTCAATTCCTCGGCGAAGGCACGGCCGCCCGCTCCGGACGGGAGGTCCATCGGTCCGGAACTGAGTACCGTGTTCATCTTGATGAGGTTCGTGTCGGGCATCAAGCCGTTGTGGCCAGCCAGGGGGCGAGTCTTCCCACGTCTCCTGCCGCCCATAAGCGGTCGTTCTGACCGTGGACCGGCGACTTTCGGTCCTATGCGGACTCGTCAGCGTCGGTCCGCATCCCGCAAAGGTGCCGCCATTTTCGGACTTATGCACCGCAGCAAGGCGGACCTCTACTCGACACCCGTCGGCGCGGGTGAGCAGGATCAGCCGACGCTGCATTGCAGCGAAAAGTGCGTGCAATAAATTGCGCCTGCCTTCGTACGGTAACGGACAGACAGATTTCCAACTATTGCCGGACAATGAACAGCGGCGTGACGAGTGAGGAAATGGAGGCCATTGGCGCGGCCTTTCGGCCGGAGCTGATCGAACTGATTAAAGCAGTCCTCGATGATGCCGCCGCGACGCTTCCGGAATCGAAACGTTCGTCGACAATGATGGCCGAAATGGCTTCGCAAATTCTAGCGCGTGCCGCCAAGGGAGAGCGAGACCCCGCGACACTGAAAATCGCAGCGCTGCTGGCCGTGGTCGAGTGTTCGCACTATTCGCACGACATCTCGCCCGAGCGGCGTGCGGTATGAGGAGGGAGAGCGCGAGGTATTGCCGTGGATGACATACAAGCAAGGCTTGAAAAGCTGCTGACCGATGCCGAGGATTGCGCCCTCATTGGCAAACTTGCCACCGACGTAAGGAAGCGCGACCTCTTCAATCGATTGGCCGCTGACCTGCGCCGAATGGCATCCGATGTTCAAGCCATGATTGCCTTGAAGGGCGCGGAGGCGGACAACAAAAAGCCGCAGCCGGTTGAGAAAAATGGTGTGAGCGATTAATTTTCAAATGCGCGGGATTGGCGTCGATAACCGGCCCTGGTGTCAAATGAGCAAAATCGAAGAGCGGACAACCGCAAATATGGCCGCCGTGCTTGAGGAAGTCTGCCGAAGTTTGCCACACGGCGGCGACCATGAGAGCCGGAAATATGTCGCCAGGAGGCTCATGCAAAGTGCGAAAAACGGAAACGTCACACTGGAAGGGCTGCGGCGTGTGGCCAGTCGGGCGTTTTCTGAATTGTCGAGGCGCAAATCGGCCTAATGCGACTTGTTGCAGGAGCCGGTTAAGACACGGTGCGATCCGTCTTGCCGACGGGCTATTCCCTCTCAATCGCTGAAGAGGATTTCGGCGCCCCGATGGGC
>JBAUUA010001091.1:0-6286 GCA_049582465.1 Bradyrhizobium sp.
GGAGCTGCGCCAGTCGGCGGTCATTGGCAAATTTGTCGATCGCCCAAAAACAGATGGCACCGAAGACGACGATAATCAGAATACCGATCAACGCGGAAAGCATCCCATTCCCCTTCACCACCGATTGCGACCACCGTCACCATATCGTGTGCCGCTGACCCGCGAAAGCCGCCCCGTGAACGGATTTCGCGATCAAAGCGCGCGGCGGCCGCGGAGCCGGGCGATCGATGTCTTGATGCAAAAAAGGGCGGGACTGCCCGGATTTGAGCTATTGCGCCAAATTACTTTAAGTATAAAATGATTGGGAGTAGAGCGCTGCTGCCGGACAGCCTGGATTGGTCTCGATCTCTTCATCCCGAAAATAAGGGGACGATGAAAATGTCAGGTGGAATTCCCAGCCTTGGCCCATCCCTTGGTCCATCCGGTCACGTCGACGATTTCACGCGGCGAAATCTTCCGCCGTTCGACCAGTGGCCGGAATTGCTGCTCGACCGGCCGGAATTCAGATATCCCGAATATCTCAATGCCGCGGTCGAGCTCACCGACAGGATCGTCGAGAGGGGACTTGGCGATCGTATCGCGCTGATCGGCAACGGACGGCAGCGCACCTACAAGGAATTGGCCGACTGGTCGAACCGACTTGCGCATGCGCTGGTGGAAAATTACGGCGTCAAGCCCGGCAACCGCGTTCTGATACGCTCGGGCAATAACCCGGCGCTGGTCGCCGCGTGGCTCGCCGCAACGAAAGCCGGTGCCGTCGTCGTCAACACCATGCCGATGCTTCGTGCCGGCGAATTGACCAAGATCGTCGACAAGGCCGAGATTGCGCTGGCGCTGACCGACAGCCGCATCGCCGACGAACTGGTGGCATGCGCGAAGACCAGCCGATTCCTCAAGCAGGTCGTGAACTTTGATGGCACGTCAAATCACGATGCCGAACTCGACCGGGTGGCGCTGAACAAGCCGGTGCGGTTCGATGCGGTGAAGACCGGCCGGGACGATGTCGCCCTGCTGGGCTTTACCTCGGGCACGACGGGCGAACCCAAGGCGACGATGCATTTCCATCGCGATCTCCTGATCGTCGCGGATGGCTATGCGAGGGAAGTCCTCAACGTCACGCCGGACGACGTCTTCGTGGGCTCTCCGCCGCTGGCCTTCACGTTCGGGCTGGGGGGGCTCGCGATCTTTCCGTTGCGGTTCGGCGCCACCGCGACGCTGCTGGAAAACGCTGCACCGCCCGAGATGGTCAAGATCATCGAGACCTACAAGGCCACGATTTGCTTCACCTCGCCGACCGCCTATCGGGCGATGATGGCAGCGATGGACAAGGGCGCCGATCTGTCGTCGCTGCGTGTTGCGGTTTCGGCAGGGGAGACCCTGCCGGCGCCGGTTTTCGAAAACTGGACCCGCAAGACGGGCAAGACGATTCTCGACGGGATCGGCAGCACGGAATTGCTGCATATCTTCATCACGAACCGCGTCGGCGACGCCGTTGCCGGGACAACGGGACAACCGGTTTCCGGCTACGAGGCAAAAATCGTCGACGACAGCATGAATGAATTGCCGCGGGGCACGGCCGGCAAGCTCGCGGTTCGCGGCCCGACCGGTTGTCGCTATCTCGCGGATTCGCGGCAGTCGAACTATGTGCGCGATGGCTGGAATCTCACGGGCGACACATTCGTGCGCGACGAGAAAGGCCGCTTTTCCTTCGTGGCCCGCTCGGACGACATGATTGTCTCCTCCGGCTACAATATCGCGGGCCCGGAAATCGAGGCTGCGCTTTTGAGCCATCCCGCGGTCGCCGAATGCGGCGTCGTCGGCGCGCCCGACGAGGCGCGCGGCATGATCGTCAAGGCCTATGTGGTTTTGATGTCGGGCGTCACTGCCGATGATGCGCTGGCCACCGCCTTGCAGGATCATGTCAAGCGCGAGATCGCGCCTTACAAATATCCGCGCGCGATCGAGTTCGTCGCGCAACTGCCGAAGACCGAGACCGGCAAGCTCAAGCGGTTTGCGCTGCGGCAGATCGCGCAGGCCGGCGCGGCCTCGTCGGGCCTGGCCGCGGAATGAATGCATCTGGAATGATGGAGAATTTTTCGTGAGCACGCCAAAAGGGCCCACGCTTGCGGTGCTGCCGGCGGCAAAGGACGAACCTTCGCAAGGCGGTGCGCAGATCCTGCAGCCGAGCGGCTGGCCGATGCCGAAGGGATATGCCAACGGAATGGCGGCCGACGGCCGGCTGGTGGTGACCGGCGGCGTGATCGGCTGGGACCATCACGGCCATTTGCCGGCGGATTTCGTCGCGCAGGTTCGTCAGACCCTGGGCAATATCTCGGCCATTCTGGCCGAAGGCGGCGCGCGGCCCGAACATCTCGTGCGCCTCACCTGGTATGTCGTCGACATGGAAGAATATCTGGCGAACCTGAAGATGCTCGGACAAGTCTATCGCGATATCTTCGGCGCGCATTATCCGGCGATGGCGCTGGTCCAGGTCGTGCGTCTGGTCGAACCGACGGCGCGGGTCGAGATCGAGGCGACGGCGGTGGTGCCGCGATAGGCGAAGCGCGGACTTCGCGCTAGAACCGAAGTTCCAGCGATCGCATGAGCTTCGCTCCCAATATTCCCAGTATACCCGGCAGCAACTGCAGATGCCGGCGGATGAACGATGCCATCGCCACGTTCCAGACGATCAGCGCCAGGGTTGTCGCGATCGCAGCGCCGATCAATCCGAACAGGTTGATGAAGACAATGCCGGCCACGACGTTGACAAGCGCGCTCAGCACCAGCAAGGCGGCAGCGCCGCGTTCGTGCTCGGTCATGGTCATGACGGATAGCTGCGACCCGTAGCTGGCCGCGACGACCTGGCCGACAAGCAGGATGCGCAGGGCAGGGACGCCGTCGGCAAAGTCCTTGCCGAACCAGGTAAGGATTGGTTCCGCCAGCACCGCGAGTGTCAGCGCGATGCAAATCGCCGCGCCCAGCGTCCATGATGCCGCTTGCGTCACCAGGGCCTGCAACGTCGCATGGTCCTTCCTCGCAAACAGGCTCGAGATGGCAGGCGCGAACAAGGTGTTGACGGCGGTGCGCGGCAACACCACTAGGAAGGCAATATTGAAGGCGAGGCTGTAGATTCCGGCCTGCCTGGTTTCTCCGAACCAGCCGAGCAGCACGACGCCGCTTCGATTGAGCAGGGCCTCGGCGGCCGTGATGATCATGAGCGGCACGGCGGTGCGGCGCCAGACCGCGGCAGCATATTCCGCAGGTGCTGGCATCAACGCGCCGGGGCGAAGTTTATGCATCGCCCCGCTGGCGAGCGCGAGCGCGACGATCGAACTCACGAGCGTCGCCACCATCACCATCGGTGCGTCAATGTGACGTCTCAGCCAAAGATTGGCCAGCACGACAAGGATCAACAGCAGGCCATCGCGGACAACCTTGTCCGGCACCAGCGCGAGCACCACGCCGCCGAATGCGCGAACAATGGAGCAGCGCACCCACAGCAGTGCCCAGAGTGGAACAAGAACAAATCCAACGAGAAACGTGTTCCTTAATTCCGGGGAAAACTGCCGAGGCCAGCAAAAAATGGCGAGCGTCCCCATCAACATCACGAGAATGCCGACGGCGAGCGTTCGTCGTTCCGCGTACTGGATGACGCCTCGCGCGAGGCTCCATGCGCCAGTCGTCTGATAGGCGGATACGAAGCGCAACAACGCAATGTCGAAGCCGAGCGCGGAGAAATAGGCAAGGATCGTCATCCAGGCGATGACGTAGGCGTAGACGCCATAGGTTTCGGCGCCGATCAGCCGGGCGACCAGGAGCTGCGCGCAGGCGGTTACGCCGGCGCTGGCCATAAAGATCGCGAAGGCGGTGGCCCCGCCGAAGGCCACCCTCTTGATCGGGGCGCTGCCGAAGGCCTGGTCGAGCGTTTCACTTGTCATATGTTTCAGTACCTCTTCCGGGTGACCCCGCACTGTTCGATCGCCGCCGGTACAAGGTACGGCGCGCCAGCCGGCCGCTCCTTGCCATTGAGACGAAACGGCCTTGTCAGGCAGCCCCCCGGTGCTCCAGGCCGAACCGCGCCATGATTTGCTTCTCGACCTGTTCCGCGGCTTCATCGAGCGAATGCTGATCGAGCGAGGAGGCCGTCACGATTTGCCTTCCGCGCTTGAGCAGCAGTTGGGACAGGCAGTCGACGACGGCCAACGACCTGAGGTTGGTCGCCAGGTCGAATTCGAGCAGGCGTTCGAATCTGCCGCCAAGACGTTCCCGGTCAACGAGCCGCGCCTCGAGGACCTCGGCCGGGGCGTGAACATGAACCAGCAGGTCCGATTCCGGAATGGCATCCAGCGCATCCGAGATCGGCCGCTCGTCCACGTCTCGGCAAAGCAATGCGAGTGAACACACCGCCTGGACGAAGGCCTGGTCAAACAATACGATGTGACCGCTATTTTGTGCCTGGAGCCAGGTTCTCGACAGGCGTGACACGTATTGCGCGATCCGGAGCGACCAGAAGGTGCTGGATGGCGGGAGTATCCTGATCAGGGTAAACGCCGTTCCGACGTCCTGAGGGATGGCGAGCGGGTGGCGGGCCAATGCCATCATCTCGGCGAACGGACGGATCAGGCGGCTTACGGTCGATGCGATCTGCTGGGTTGAAAGAACCGAGCCCGAACGAATCTCCTGCGGTGAAAGTTCCGCCGGCCGGTGACTGAGGATGAGGTCCACCGTATGGCCGCGTTCGCGCAGTCGGGCCGCCAGAGTGCGTGCGAAGGTGGTCTTGCCTGCGCCTGGAGGGCCGAAAAGTTCGACGATCATATGCGAACCTCGTTCTGCGGGCCGTTTGGCAAAGCCGATGAAGCCGGGCTATTCATGCTTTCGTGCCGCGTCCCCTAGAGAATGCGCCAGACGGCCTGTTTGACCGCGCGAATGACGTCCGCCAGCGGCTGTTCCGCATCGATGGCAGTGATGCTTGCCCCGGAAAACGCCAGCCGCGGGAGATCGCCGGTGCGCTTCTCGATCACAGCGGTGTCCATGTCCGGTTCGCGCCTTGCGAGGGTCGCAGGGCTGACAACCAGCTTGATGACGAGATCCGGTGGAAGCCGGTCCGCCAGGCCGTAGGCGCGCGCCTCCCACGCCCGCAGCCAGGGTGGCGCCCACGCCAGACGCGTCAGCAGTGGTCCGTCGTTGAAGCCGACGATTTCATTTTGCGGGTAACGGTCCGTGATGACCACGAGCCCGCGACTTGCGCCCCGCCGCGCGGCGAGAAGCTTGGTGCGCTTTTCGCGCGCCACGACCGCCGCCCAGACCGTGAGCGCCAGGCTGTAGAGCAGCCCGGGAGCGGCGTTTGATACCTTGCCGTGCGACGATCCCCTGGGCTTGCTCTTCAGCAGCGGCGTCAGCAACGGCAGCAACATTTTGAACGGGCGCAGCAGCAGCGACGGCCTGCCGCCGCCGGTGCCGAAATAGATCGGGATGACATCTATCTCGGCGCCGAGCCAGGCGCGGATCGCCGCGCTGACGGTGGACTTGCCGCTGCCGTCAATGCCGACCAGCGCCACGACGCAGCCGCCGCCCGGCGCGCGCCGGCTCCATGGCCGGGGCAGATGCAGATAGAATTTGTTGAGGCCACCGGCCGCCCAATGAATCGCGCGCACTGCACTGCGCAGCCGGGCTTCCAGCGCGTTATATGTCCGGTACGGTGCAAAATGCTTTCGGATAGCCGTTCGCAGGCGGTGGTTCTTCGCAAGCGAGCCCTCGCCGCAGATCGCGCCGACCAGCATCGCACCGAGTTCGTTGCCCAGCAACCGGGTAGCCCTGCCGGCGAGCTGCGCGTGATCAATCGTTTCGGCCAGTCGCTTTCGATCGAGTTCGAATCTGGCGAGCGTCGTTCGCCAGCCGCGGAGCGTCACCGGATCCAGCCGCCGCAATTCGAGGCAGGCGCGCACGCCCAGCAGCACCGCTTCACTCGCGGGATCGAGCATCTTGACCGCCAGGGTCGGGTGAGGGACGGCCTGCGCCAGAATGTCGGTTTCCCAGGGGATGCGGTAATTCTTGTGAAGACGCTCGCCGACAATCAACCGCAAATGCAGATGAACGTGAATCAAGCGGCCGCTCGGCCCGTCGAAGCCGAGATAGCTCAGGATCGAGGGATGGTCCCGCAGCGCCACAGAAGGAAAGAGCTTGAACCCGTGTTCGATCAGGATCGCCTGGGCGCGGTGCTGATCTTCGCGCGCCACGAGGAGATCGAGATCGCCTTCGCCTGCCAGCACCGATTGAATGCGCTTGC
>JBAUUA010001092.1:0-13128 GCA_049582465.1 Bradyrhizobium sp.
CCTGATGCGCCAAATACGGTGACTCTACGCCCTTCGCCCGAACGCGACTTGGCATAGACCACATCAGAGGACCTGCCGAGCTGATTGAGCCGAAGCATCTTATGCTCTTGGTCAAAAGATGACGACTGCTTGCCTTACGAAGGGGCTTGACGCATCGACCGGCAGCTTGCGGGCAAGATTGACGACACTATCAGTGTAACTGCCCAACAGGTTCAGCTGATTACGATAATGGGCACGCGAGTACTCGATCACCTCCTGTCCCGCCTTCGCGCCAGCAAGGTGAACCATGTATTCCAACGACTTAAATGCACTGGCGTGCAACAATTCCAATCTCTTAAGATTATGGTCAACCATCGTACGAGCGAGGTTACTTGCGGCCTCGACACACGGCCGGCTCGTCTTCATCATCGGGATCATCACTTGCTCCTTTTGCTACAATTTTTCTAAGACCGCGGATCCTAAACCGTTGATCGCGGCTTCGCCGGCTAAATTGGCGAGCCGACGTGCGGGGGTTCTCGGCACGTAAATGTCCGCGCATCGTCGCTTCGCGACATTCGCGTCAACTCAGACCGCATCTGTAAGGAATTTCAGCCCGGACAGCGACGTAGGCCGCCCGGGCTACTTGCCAATTTGCAAAAGGCCCGCGCGACGAAAAGGTTTTTGATCCAGCGCAATAGTAACCATGAGATGTACTTGGTGACACACTGCAGAAAAGCAAGCTTGCGATTTAGACCGCGCCGATTCGTCGCGCTACTCCTTACGCGAACCAGTTCAGCTCGGCATAATAGCTCATTATCGAGAACCACCATTTGCAAGCGAGCACGGTGGAAGATCGAAAACGTGGCTCCGGAAGCAAGAGGAGCTGCTGCTCAAGGAGGTGCACGCGCGTATTGATCGTCATTTGTGCGGCACGCAACCGATCGGCGGCGGTTTGGGGAAGCTTCCCATAAAGACAATCTCGATAAACGTCCTGTTCCTCAACAACGACATTCGGTAATCGCTGACGCATCTATGCGCTCAAGCAAATCGGACAATCTGCGCGCCTCTCGGTTAAATGCCGCAATCGTCGCCTTAAAAATCGCTGGCACTCGGCGCGGACCAGCGAGCGGCAGCCATGCAGAAGTGGTCTGATGCAGTAATTAGAAGTTAGCACAAATGGTCGTTGAACACGAGATCTACACTTCCCCGGGGAGACGATCTTCCTCGCGGACCACTCTGTGGCTTTCTACGCATTCCTGGCGTCCTGAACCGTACGCTATCCGCAAAGTGGCGGGAATGCCGAATAACGGCGATTGCAAAACAGTCCAGAAACCGCATCGGCAAACCTGGCGGGTACAGTGCGCAGTTGCTAAGCAACGTTTTCGCATTCAGCCTATTTTCGAAGATACGCTTCGCTACAAAGGTCCTTGTATCAATTGGCTTGATACTCGGAAGTTGGCAATTCGCATTTTCAGGTACGCCATCGTGTGCGCGCTTTCGTCACAATGGCCGCGATGCCTTTAAGGACTATGTGTAGATTGCCATGACGTACACCCTAGACATCGACACGCGCGTTACGCGGCTTTGTCTGCACGCCGGACGCCTGCTATCAGGCGTTTAGCCGGACGGTAGCTCGCGCCGTCCGGATTCCCCTTTTCTTCATCAATCAGCTTTCCTACGTGCTTCTCCGCGTGAGAGCCCGATTGGCTGTTGCCTTGAACAGACGGAGTCTGCCGTGTTGCCTTTACCTGCCATCGCCCTGACCGCTTCCGATTACCCCCGCCTTGAAAAGCTTGCGCGCATAGCGGCCCAGCAAGGCGACATGGACGCGATGCTCCTGCTGGCCGAGATCAACCGCGCGGAGATCGCTCCAGACGATGCTCACGACTTTGAATCGATGGTTACGATAGGGTCTTGGGTCACGTACCTGACGGACTGGGGCATTCCGCGAAAGACTGTTCAGCTGGTCTGGCCTGAAGACTGCAGGTCCGATCTAGCCCAGATTTCCGTGCTGTCGAGCTTGGGCGCGGCGTTGATCGGACTCCGGGTTGGGGACCAGATGCCGTACTTCGTGATGGGATGCATGAACGTCATCAGGGTCGAGAGCGTGAATCGATCCGAACCGAATATCGATCCGCTCGCTCCGCTGCTGCGCGTTCCCGCGTTCGCCAACGATGGCGATCCAGGGCCAACGGTCGCATAGACGTAGAATGTTAACCGCAAAGGAGGGAACCCAATGAGCAAGTGCAAACACAACGGCAAGCCTGAGCCCGTTTTGCCGCCCATCGCAATCACCACGGACGAGGCGCGCCGTCTTGGCGCGTTGGCCAATTCCAGTATAGCGCTCTTGCCGCATGTGACACATTTCCTCGCGGGCGAGACGGAGCGCTCAAAGTTGGTCGCGGACGATTCGGATCCGCGCTGCATCGTCTGCATGGGTTCGCAGGTGCGCTATCACGACATCAAAACCGGCGATGTGCGGGAGGTGGTGCTGGTGTATCCACACGAAGCCGATAGCGCTGAAACGCATCTCGGTGCTTACGTTGGTCGGAGCGACACTGATTGGCCTCTCGGTTGGTCGGCCCATCGAATTCAAGACACCGGGGCATCACACGCGGTCGCTCACGGTTCTCGGTGTGTCCAATTGAAGATAGGGAGTTCAGGCATGCGCGATGTATCGACGAGAGAGGCCGCTTTGACGGCCATGGCCATCGTGATCTTTTTAACTGGCGCGCTCTATCTTGTGAGTATCTTCAAGGCTTAAATGTGCGACGCCGCCCCCTTCGCGCGGTCTAAGGCTGGATTAATCTTAGGTGGTAGCCCATCGTCCGCGTCGCTGCATGAAACCACGCCAGGTCTCGTCAAACAGGGTTCTTCGGGTCTAAGGTTCGAATTGAAGTTGAGGAATTCGTAAAGACCTGCAGCTGGGCGAACCAAGCGCCTGCGTCACAGGCTAGAGCATTTGCCATCAGATCGGTAGCGGCCGCTGCTGCAGAGTGGCCTGTCGAACACTGGATAGACCGCTCCAAACTGGAGGTGAGGAAATGCGGATTCTCGCAACGACGGATTTCTCGACGCGATCACATCGCGCGTCGCGCCGAGCAGGCCTGTTGGCGCAAACTAGGGGTGCCGAACTAGCTCTCGTCCATGTCGTGGACGACGATCATCCGAAGGACCTGGTTGAGATCGAGAGGCGCGAGGCGGAGCGGATCCTCGCTGAGCAGATAGGCGCCATGTCGGAACTGCGCGATGCAAAATGTCGCCCGATGGTGGTTGCCGGCGATCCCTTCGACGGCATTCTGCGGACGGCGGAGTCGATCAAGGCAGATCTCATCGTCATGGGCGCGCACCGCAAGCAGCTACTACGAGACATCTTCGTCGGGACAACAATCGAGCGGGTGATCCGTACAGGACGGTACCCGGTGCTTATGGTGAACAACGAAGTGAAGCAAACTTACGAAAAGCCCGTGGCAGCCGTCGATATGTCAGAGCCGTCGGCGAATGCGATCAGGGCTGCCAGGTCAGCGGGACTCATCGGGGATATGAGCATTACGCTTATCCACGCGTTCTTGCCGCTGGGGAAGAGCAAGATGTCTGTCGCCGGGATCGATCGAGCTGTCATCGACGAGTATGTTGCCAGTGAACGCCAAAGGGCTGTCGATGAACTCATCGCATTCCTCGCAGCGAACGAGCTTGGTGTTCCGGGTGTTCCGGAGTTTTCTCTGCGAGTTGAGGAAGGCGGGACCTTCGAGGTGATTTCACAGGCAGTCGAGGAGAAGAGGCACGATCTTCTCATCGTTGGGACTCACGGTCGCTCTTGGCTACTCAGGGTGCTCTTGGGATCCGTGACGGAAGAAGCCTTGCGTTGTCTGGACATAGACATCCTCGCCGTGCCGCCCGTCAGATCACTTCCACAGCCTGCGAAGGTTTGACCTCGAATCCTGAATTCGGCGGCCTATGTTGCATCCCGCCCCGGAACACCGCTTGCGCTTTCCGCCTTGTCGCGAAACAGCGCCGCGCGCACCACGATCATCAGAGTGACGGGCGTCGTGACGGTGACGAGGACGACGATCAGGATCTCGTGCAGCACGGGCCGGCTCTGCAAGGTCGAGAAGTAGATCATTGAAGCGAGGGCGATGCAGCCGGTTCCAAGGGTCGTCCCGAGCGTAGGTGCATGGAGCCGCTCGTAGAAGTTCTTGAGCCGCAAGAGACCAAGCGAACCGATCAGGGTGATCGTTGCGCCGACGAAGAGGAGGGTTGCCGTCACGACCGCCGCCCAAGCCGGTAATCCCGCCATCCCGTTCATTCGATCACCTCTCCGCGGAGCAGGAACTTGGCGAGAGCGACGGTCCCGACGAATCCCAGGACTGCGATGATCAGGGCCGCCTCGAAGAAAAGGGTACTGCCTGACGCGATGCCGAACGTCAGAAGCAGCAACATTGCGTTGACGTAGAGCGTATCCAGGCCCACGACCCGATCCTGCGCCCTCGGCCCCTGGAGAATGCGGAGCACGGCGGCCCCCATCGCCAGGCCCAGGAAGATCTGGGCCAGCGCGAGTGACCATGTCAGTAAGTCGGTGCTCATTCGAAAATCTCCAGCAGAAGCCGTTCGTAGCGGCCCTTGATCGTACGGACCCACTCGCTTTCGTCGATCAGGTCGAGGACGTGGATGATCAACATCCGTTTGGCGGCGTCAAAGTTCACCCACAAGGTTCCGGGCGTGGAGGTGATGATGCAGGCCAAAACAGCGAGCCCATAGGGGTCGCTGAGGTCAACAGGGATCTGTACGAACCCGGATATGCGCTCTCGCCCTGATAAACCGAGGACAATTCGGCTTACGGCGATGTTGGACCGCACGATGTCGGCCAGCACCAGTGATGACAAACGGAGGATGGCGCCAAGCCGCCGAACGCGAGCCCTTGGTGGCCGCAGCGCCGCCAATGCCCAGCCGCCGGCAAGCGCCGCCGCGCCTCCAAGAAGCATCTGGCCCAACGTAAGCGCCTGATTGAGCAGCAGCCACAGGGTGAATAGCCCGGCCGCAGCCAGCGGGAAAGGCAGAAGCCGTCTCATATCCCACCCTCCTTGCGTGCTTGTCGTTCGGCTGGCGGCAGCACTGCGCGCACGTAGTCCCGGGACGCATGGAGCGACTCGGCGGTTGCCTGCATGAAGCGCATGACCGGCCCGGCCTGGATCGTTTGCAACACGCACAGGATGAGAAGGGCGGCGATCGGCGCCATCTCGGTCACCGTTACGCGCGGCATCGTCCGGTCGGGCGCGGCCCAGAAGGCGCGGATGCCCGCGCGGGTCATGGCGATGAGCGCCGCCAATCCAGACAGGATCAAGGCGACGAGCAAGGCCCATGAGGCGGCCGGGACGGACCCACCGCCCTGGGTCATTCCGGTTGGGTTAAGCGCGGCGGTAAGGAGCGCGAACTTGGCGATGAATCCGGACAGCGGCGGCAGGCCCGCGATCATCAACGCGCATCCGACGAAGGCAAGCCCAAGCATCCCCATGGTGATCGGGATCGCGAGGCCGACCTTGTCCTCGTCCTCATCTCTATCATCGTCTTCCCCATACGCCTCGCGGGTGACGGCGAACACGTCGGCTCCCGGTTCGCGACCTCGCTCAACGAGTTCGATCACGAGGAAAAACGCGCCGATCCCGAGCGTCGAACTGACCATGTAGAAGAGAACTCCCTCGATGACGCCGACCTGTCCCATCCCGATCGCCGCGAGCACCGTTCCGGAAGACACGAGCACGGAAAATGCGCCAAGCTTGGCCATGTCCTGCGAAGCCAGCGTCCCAATGACACCGAATGCGATCGTGGCCATCCCGCCAAACAGCAGCCACTCGCCGCCGAACTGCGCGGACTGCCCGGCCGCTTCGCCGAACAGGAGCAGCCAAAGCCTCAGCAGGATATACGCGCCGACCTTGGTCATAATTGCGAAGATGGACGCCACGGGCGGGCTGGCGGCCGCATAGGTCGTCGGCAACCAGAAGCACAGGGGCCACATCCCCGCCTTGAGGAGGAAAGCGGTTCCCAGGATGCCGGCGCCCATTTCCAGCAAGCTTCGGTCTTCTGCGGCAATGTCCGGGATCCGCGCGGCGAGATCCGCCATGTTGAGCGTTCCGGAAACTCCGTAGATCAGGCTCACGCCGATCAAGAACAGCAGAGAGGCTGCCAAGTTGATCACGATGTAGTGCAACCCAGCCTTGACGCGCGCGGCGCCCGAGCCGTGCAGCGCCAGTCCGTATGAAGCGGCGAGTAGCAACTCGAAGAAGACGAACAGGTTGAAGAGATCGCCGGTCAGAAACGCACCGTTGATACCCATCAGGAGAAACTGGAACAGGGAATGGAAATGTACCCCCGCACGATGCCAGCGCGCGAGAGAGAAGACCACGGCGGCCGACCCGAGGATGCTCGTCAGGAGCAGCATGAGGGCCGACAGACGATCCACCACGAGCACGATTCCAAACGGCGCCGGCCAGTCGCCTAGCCGATAAACACCGATTCCCGACGTCGAGCCGTCCGAAGCCGCGTCGGACGTGACGAGCAGCGTGATCGCGATGCCAACGAGCGCGAAGGTCGAGCCGACGCTAATGGCGGCCTTCAATCCGTGGCGCCGCTCGCCAATGAGCAGCATCGCGGCACCGGCCAGGAGTGGCAACACCACGGGCGCAATCATCAGATGATCGGCCATGCGGCTCATGGCTCCGGCTCCCCGCCATCAACGTGGTCCGTTCCCGTCAGGCCGCGCGACGCCAGTAGCACCGCGAGGAACAGCGCCGTGGTCGCGAAGCTGATGACGATGGCGGTGAGGACGAGCGCCTGTGGTAGAGGATCAGCGTATTGCGAGGGATCGCCCGCCGCTCGCGTCAGGACGGGAGCCGCCCCCGTCCGCAGCCGTCCCATTGCGATGATGAAGAGATTGACGCCGTAGGAAAGCAGGGAAAGGCCGATGATCACCTGAAACGTCCGTGGCCGCAGGATCAGCCACACGCCCGAGCCCGCGAGTACTCCGATACCGAGGGAGAGGATGATCTCCATCATTCCACCTGCTCCAGGGGAGGATTCGCCCGCGCCCCAGGTTCTCGCCCGTGCGGTGCCCGATGGCCTCGCACAGATTGATGCGCGAGCGCGGTCAGCATCAGCACGGTGGCGCCGACGACGAGAAAGAACACGCCGAGGTCGAAGGGTAGAGCGCTCGCCATGGGAACGCGGCCGATCACAGGCAACTCGGCGTAGGAGAAGTACGAGGTCAGGAACGGGCGGGCAAACAGCCATGCAACGGCACCGGTGCCACCCGCCACGAGGAGGCCGACGCCCATCCAGCTTACAGGCCGAACCCGCAGGCGCGCCTCCACCCAGATCGTCCCGCGCGCCATATACTGCAGGATGAACCCGACGGCCATGGTGATGCCCGCCACGAATCCGCCTCCGGGCAGATCGTGCCCCCGCAGAAGCAGGAACACCGCAGTCACGCCGATCACTGGAAAGAGCAGCGTCATAATCAGCGCTGGAGTTGCCATGGCATCTTTGAGGGTGTCGCCCTTTTGGCGGTCCGGGTGTCCGTCGTCATAGATGTCGTGGGCCCGTTGCTGCTCGGGGACTGGGATGCTCTCGTGAGCCGGGCGGAACCGCCGCAGCAGGGCGTAGACGGTCAGCGCAACGGCGCCGAGCACCGTGATTTCTCCAAGCGTGTCGAAGCCGCGGAAATCGACAAGAATGACGTTCACGATGTTGGTGCCGCCGCCCTTGACGTAGGCGTTCTCCACAAAGTAGCGCGAGATGGTGTCGGGCGCCGGCCGGGTCATCGCCGCAAAGGCGAGCAATGCCAATCCTGCCCCCGCGCAGGCCGCTATCATGAAATCCCGGACACGGTGCCAGCGCATCATGCCCGCCAAGCGCCCCAAGGGCGCGGGCTGCTCGATCCGTTTGGGGAGCCACCGCAGCCCGAGGAGAAGGAGCACCGTGGTCACGGTCTCCACGACAAGCTGCGTCAGAGCGAGATCGGGCGCCGACAGCCAGACGAAGCTGATGCAGGTGACGAGACCCGCACCGCCGAGCAGGATCAGTGCCGCAAGGCGACGGAACTTGGCTTGATACGCCGCGCCGAGGGCGCAGGAGATCCCGACCGCCCAGGCCAGCGCGAAAGCGAGGTCGAGATCGCCCGACGGCAAGCGCCCGATGGCAAGACCGCGTGCGTAAAGCGGCGAGAGGGCGGCGATGAATGCAGCGCCAGCGAGTAGCTGAAGCTGCGACTGAAGACGCCGGGTGCCGAGGAGGTTCTCCAGCCGCCTGGCCAACCGCCAACACAGGGTGACGAGTACCCGCTCGAAGATCCGTTGCCCGTTGAGACGGCGCAGCAAGGGCGGACCCTCGACCCCGCTGAGCAGGTAGGAATGCAGCATAAGGTACACGGCGACGCCCCCGGCGAGCGCAACGAGGCTCATCAGGAGCTCGGGCGTGAGACCATGCCAGATGTTTAGGCTGTATTGCGGCGTCGCCGCGCCGAGCACGGCACGCACGGCCGTATCGAGAGCCGGCCCGACTGTCGTTGCCGGAGCAATGCCGACAATGAGGCACGCCAGAACGAGAAGCTCGGCCGGCAACCGCATCAGGAATGGAGGCTCGTGCGGTGTGCGCGGCAGATCCTCCGGAGCGGGACCGAAGAAGACGTCGCGAATGAAACGTAATGAATAGGCGACCGTGAACATGCTGGCCAGTGTGACGACATAGGGAAGCGCCTGATCGACGAGCGAATTGTCGTGGATCTCGATGGTTTCGGCGAAGAACATCTCCTTGGACAGGAATCCATTGAGCAGGGGAACGCCGGCCATGGCTCCAGCGGCAATCATGGCCAGGGTCCCCGTGATCGGCATGAACCACCAGAGGCCGCTTAGCCGGCGAATGTCGCGCGTGCCGCTTTCGTGGTCGATAATTCCTACGGCCATGAACAACGACGCCTTGAAGGTCGCGTGATTCATGATGTGGAAGATTGCGGCGATTTGGCCGAGCGGGGTATCCAATCCGGTCAGAAGCGTGATCAGTCCGAGGTGGCTGATCGTCGAGTAGGCCAGCAGCCCCTTTAGGTCTTGTTGGAAAATGGCGATGAACGCGCCGAGGATGAACGTGATCAGGCCTGCTGATCCCACCAGCCACAGCCATTCTTGGGTCCCGCCCATCGCGGGCCACAACCGGATCAGCAGGAAGACGCCGGCCTTCACCATGGTGGCAGAGTGCAGATAGGCGGAGACCGGAGTCGGGGCCGCCATCGCGTGCGGCAGCCAGAAATGGAACGGGAATTGGGCGCTTTTCGTGAGGGTGCCAATCAGTACCAGGAGCAGCGCCGGAACATAAAGGTGATGCGAACGGATGACTTCACCGGACGCCAGCACCCGGTCGAGATCGTAGCTGCCGGCGATATGGCCCACCATCAGCACGCCGGCAAAGAGGCAAAGCCCGCCGGCTGACGTGATGGTCAGCGCCATGCGTGCGCCCTCGCGAGCCTGCCCGCTCTGATGCCAGTAACCGATCAGAAAGAAGGAGAAGAGGCTCGTCAGTTCCCAGAAGAAAACAAGCTGGATCAGGTTGCCCGACAGCACGATGCCGAGCATCGCGCCCATGAAGGCGAGCAGGAACGAAAAGAATCGTGGCACCGGATCCGTCGGTGACATGTAGTAACGCGCGTACAGCACCACGAGGAATCCGATACCGGTAACCAGCATGGCGAATATCCAGGCGAACCCGTCCATTCTCAAGCTGAACTCCAGGCCGAGATCTGGCACCCATTCTACGGTGTATCGGATTACCCCGCGATCGATAACGCGCGGGTAGCCCGCCGCGAGAATCGCCAAGCTGATGAGCGTAACCGCGCCCGATAGCCATGCTTCCGCGTTCCGGGCATTGGTCCAAAGGAGGGCGGCAAACCAGCTCCCGACGAAGGGAAGTGCGAGAACGACGGTAAGGAACGACTCGTATGGCATCACCGTTCGTCATCCAGTGTCGTGAAGAGAGTTCCAGATAGTTTTCCGCGCCCTCCTATATGGTCGGTTTGTTATTGCGGAGGCAAGTGGCTACCCGCCTCTACGACGACGACCAGACCATTGCAAACGCTGCCCGGCCTGACCCGAGCGCTGGCCGCACCCGGCTACTCGGGCTCTCAGCCTACCGAATATCACCGGACCTATGAGCGCGCACGGTTTGGCGCATGTCTCAACCAAGGCAGACACCGCGAAAGGGACGGGCGAAGACGGAACACTAATGACGGCCAGCACGGCTGCGAACACGACGATCGAAGCCATTGCTTCTGCCACACTAGGGCCGACGTGGTTCCAGCTCTATCTGCACGGGGATCGCGGTACGTCGCGCGAACTCCTTCAGCGGGCAAAATCCGCCGGCCAGTAAGCCGTGGTGTTTATCATCGACGCGTTCGCGCCGGGGAAGCTTGGACGAGAGGGCGCGTCTTGGGTTTTCATTTTCACAGACTTGCCGCTGGTCAACAGCGAGACGGCGTTCTTCAAGAAGAGCTGAATTGGGACGATGTCGCGTTCGTCCAGCAGACGACAGATCTGCCTCTCATCCTCGAGGGCGCCTTGACTTCAAATGTTGCTCGAAAGGCTATCTAACGAGACGTTGCGGGAATTCAGGTGTCAGATCACGGCGGCCGGCAGTTGAATCTCAAGGTCGAGTCGCCCCGTACGACGGTGCAAACCGCAGTCGCTATGTCCGAGCGGTGCGTAGAAGGTCCGGAAGGGTTCGGTCGAATGGCCCCGGATCAGATCATTCAACACGCTGCACAAGCATCCGACTGCGGAGACGGGGGCCGTCGGTCGGGCTCGTCCTAGAACATTTGCTCAGAAGGGTGTAGGCTGCAGGCCAGTCATTCCTTAGTTCGGATCGGAGGCGGACGTCGTCCATCGTGAACCTCGTGAGGCCGGCCTTGGAGATTGTCTTCTGAGGAAGCTTGACATGATCGATCGTAATGCACTGGCTGGCAAAGCCAGGGACCGACGGCTGTGGGTCGGCTGGACAACTTCATCGAGCAGGCGGAAAGGCGTGCGTGGTTACGAAACCCGCAGAAGCGGCGAGTCGATTCAGCAGTAGATGGACAACATGAGCGCCTGGAGGTTCATCGGTTTGTACGCCTATTACGTTCTGCTCAGCGCGCTTGCGGCCGCCGTTGCGGCCGCAGTCGGCACAGCGCCATATTGGATCTGGCCGACCTAGGTATTGGTAAGGCCCGTAACCCTACGGCCGCTCTCGCGCGGTGCCGAGCGCGGGATGCGATCAAACTCATCGAGCTGTCAATGTCTGCGTCTAGCTCTTCTCTAAGTGCGTGCTATCTCTTCAAGCCATCCCGCAAGCGTCGGCCTGATCACCTTGATACCTTTTGATTCCGAATTGGTGCGCCACGGATGTCGAGCTAGATGAAATAGCGACAAAACGGCACGGCCGAGATCCGAGACTTGATTTCATGGATTGTCTCGCCAACTATGAGCCATGGTTACCATTGCGCAGGATCAGAAAGACCTTTTTCGCGCGGGCCTCTTGCAAATCGGCAAGTAGCCCGGGCTGCCCTTCGTGGTTGTCCGGGCCGACGTTTCCCTACAAACAAATGTAGCTCGCTATGATTGCCGTGTTCCGGAGTAGTTGCTCCGCGACCACTCGCGCTTGAGCCTTAATCGCAGAATCGCTGTCGCGCGGCCAAACACGATCGAAAGCTCAGGTTATGAGCCGGTCGCTTACGAATGGCGATCGGCGATGATGATCAAGACAAACGAAACGGGAGGAATGTGCATGAACGCCGCCAGTAACGTCGCTGGGCCGATTGCTTACCACAATCCCAAGAGCATGAAATTGTCGGGCGACAGCACTCAGAGGTCACTTGAGCACACAGCCAAACCAGCTGACGCGAAGACTGGACTGGAAGTGATTGGGCTTTCGGGTGCGCATTGTCGAGATCAGCTGAACATAATCGGCTGTTGTACCGGTAATCTCATCGATCCTGTCTGCAAGATGCCGAAGGGAAGTGACTGAACCGTTCAGAACGCGCGCGGGCACAGCAAACCCCGCTGTCGTTTGACAGCCCGCAAATCCACAGATGCCATAATTGGGAGTCGACATGAGCGAACATTTACCTCCAATCATAATCGCACGGCGAGATTATGCGGATCTTGAACGGCTGGCGGTTAATGCCTTGAGAAAACGCCATCCGGTTGGGGGCTTCTTGATGTCGGAGATCCGTCGCGCCGTCGTGTACGACGCTTACAAGATGCCGCGCGGCGTTGCGCGCCTGAACGAGTGGGTGACGTATCGGATTGATGGGAATAAACAGACGCAAAGCAAGATCCTGGTCTGTCCCGCTGAATTCCGAAGCGCTGAGCTAAATCTATCAGTGCTTTCGCCATTGGGTGCCGCCGTTCTCGGAATGCGCGTGGGGAATTGCATGAAGTTCTTCAGCAACGAGGGCGGGCTCCACTCCGTGATTGTCGAGAGCGTCGTCGCTCCGATAGGAGCGCCCTTGCTGTTTCCGCTCAAAGCGCGCCGCGCAGCCAGCCAGGTTCCCACTGAGCCTCATGGGCCCGATGGCGGAGGCCCGAACGCGGCCTAGCGTCGGGTGCGATGCACTCGAGCAGGGCGGCTCGTGGAAAGGCAGGTTCGTCGCCCGATCGACTTCAGGAGTACGACATGCATAGAGACAGGATAACCGAAATGAGACCGCTAATTGCAATTGATGCCTTGCCAGACTATCCGCTCTCTCGTCGTTGACGAGCGAGCCCGTGGTGGATGTATGCAAATATCTTCATGAGGAGATCGACCGCGCGCATATCGTCCCGGCGGAAAAACTGCGTCCTGACATCGTGAATTTGGGCAGGCAGGTCGAATTTCGCGACGAGCAAACGGGCAAGGTTCAGGAAATCATCCTAGTCCGCCCGAGCAGATAGCCGGTTGGCTGAAGAGAAAGACGAGTATAATCAGGTGGTCACACACGAGACCATCTATCGCAGCCTGTTTGTCCAAGCGTGCGGCGTGCTCAAGAAAGAGCTGCTTCGCCATCTTCGATCGAAGCGCTCGATGCGTCGTCGCTCCAGACCGGTTGATCCAAATGGCGATAGACGGGGACATATGAAGGATGCCGTCTCAATC
>JBAUUA010001093.1:0-2243 GCA_049582465.1 Bradyrhizobium sp.
TCGTGTAGAGCGCCGACATGGCCAAGAGCCCGGCAAACACGGCTTCCGCGATCGGGCGCGCGCCCTGCTGCGGCCGGTTGAGCAGCGTCAGCAGCGAAAACGGCACCACCGCCATGGTCAGGGAGGCGAACGGAAAGTCGCGGTAGCGCGGATCGAATACAAAGCCGAGCGCGGTCTCGGCGCCGATCAACGTGGTCACCGCGAGCATGAGGCCCAGCATCACCGTCAGCGCCGACCGGGTGCGCCACTCGCGGGGCCCCAACAGTTCCAGAAACGTCGGCAGCGCCCGTCCCGACATCAGCGCGTTGGCAACCAGCAGGGGCGCGGCGATGCCGGCGGCCAGCAGCGCGCCCCAGCCGAGCCAGCCGCCAAAACCGTAGCTTTCATAGAACATCTTGTCGGCGGCGACCCCGAACAGGATGCCGGCCGTGGTGGCCGACAGCGAGACCGCGATCCAGGAGGCGAGCCGCGGCTTCCACGGCCGGCGCCGCAGCGTCAGCCAGGCCGCGCCGAACACCAGGAAGGACAGCGCCATTCCGCAGCCCATCTGCAGCTTCCAGAAGGGAAAGTTGCTGATGGCGATGCCCGGCGGGTATTTCACCGCGCGCTGCACTGAATCGAACAGGCCCCAGTAGCCCCCGACGGTGCCCTCGAGCTGGCGCTTCCAGGGCTGGTCGTAGGCCTCGATCAGGTTGACGCGAAAATTCTCCCGCTTGGCGAGGTCGAGGATTTCCGAGACGACGCGGGCCTGGTTGGTGCGCGACGGCAGCGCGCCCTCGCGCATCCGTCCCTCGCTGGGCCAGCCGGTTTCGCCGATCAGGATCTCCTTGCCGGGGAACGCCACCGCCATCCGCCGGCGGATGGCGTCGACATGGGCCGAGGCGTATTTGGCGCGGATCGGAAAGTCTTCCCAATACGGCAGGATATGGATGGTGACGAAGTCGACCGCGTCATAGACCTCGCGATTGCGCAGCCAGTATTCCCAGACGTCGGCATAGGTGACGGGAACGTCGACCTGCGCCTTGACCGAGCGGATGGTCGCGGCGAGATCGGCGGTGGTCATTTCCCCCCGCAGCAATACCTCGTTGCCGACCACCACCGAGGTAATGGTGCCGGGAAACTCCTTGGTCAGCCGCACGGCGGTGGCGATCTGGGCCAGGTTCTTCAGCCGGTTGCCGCCGAGCCAGATGCCCTGGATGACTTTCAGGCCGACCCTGGCCGCAATGGCCGGGACCTGATCGAGGCCGTTTTCGATCGAATAGGTCCGCACGCAATCGGTGATCTTGACGAGCTGCTCGAGATCCGCGGCGATCTGTTCGGCGTCCACATGGGTGGTCGGCGACAGCGGCGTCTGGGCGCCCCGGAACGGCGCATAGGACACGCACATCAACTTGGCGTTGGGGTCGATCGGCGCGCGCGACAACGTGATCGGCGTGGCCAGCCACCACCACACCGCGGCAATCGCACCGAGAGACAGAAGGAGAAGCGCCAGCGGCGTACGAAGAGAAATCGGTTCCATCCTTATCGGGCGGGGATCGTCGATTAGCCGGTCGCCGGCCGTCTGCCAAGAGCTGGCTATAACAGCAGGCTCCATGCAATCCCAAGCCTGCATGCGCCCGAGGCTTTACCACAACGCGATAAAGTTGTGACTTTACTGGACAAAATCCGAAATGTCCGTCATGGGAATCCACCAGGTAATTGCCGCGCGTCTCCGCCGTATTGGAGACCTATTTGGACGGCATCAACGCGAGCCGCGCCTTGCAGAGCGCCATCGGAAAGTAATCGGGGAATTTATGCGTCGACGGGTGTTCAAGCTTCGAAATGCGGTTCTGCGTCACCTCGCCGCCCCCGGGTTTGCACTGCTGATCGGTATCGGCGCCGCCGCCGCCCAGAGCGGCGATTCCAAGGCCCAGGACCAGTCCGGCAAGCCGGCCGCCGCGGCCCCGGCCGACGTGGCCAAGGACAATCAACGCAAGACCGACGAGTTCGCCGAAGCCGCCCAGGCCATCAACGGCCCGGCCGGAAACCCCGAATGCGTCTGGTTCGGCCGTCGCGTGGTGCGCCTGATGTGGCTCGACGACATCGACACGGCGCTCCGGCACCTCGACCTCTACGACCGCTTCGGCTGTCCCGGCGGCCACGTCCAGGCGACCTTCCGCTGCCTGACCCGGTTTGGCGCCCAGATCGACCCCAAGGTGGCCGAGACCCTCAACAGCCGGGTTCATGCCTGCTGGATCAATCCG
>JBAUUA010001094.1:0-2459 GCA_049582465.1 Bradyrhizobium sp.
GACGACGGCCGCGGTGCAAGCCGAACCGTCGCGATGGGCCGTCATCCGAAACCCTTCACAAAACCGGAAGTCGCGTCTACATTCGGCAGACCCTGCCGGATGGGGCCAAAAATGTCGGACCAGTTGAGAATAGACGGGGTTATGCCGCAACGACCCGATTACGACCCGCATCTTTTGCCCGGTAAAGCGCAGCGTCGACCCGGGCCAGAATGTCCTCGGCTGAATCGGCCTGACGTACGGAGCAAACCCCGGCCGACATGGTCAGATTTAGCTCCCCGGCGATTGCGGTCCAGTCCACTTCCGAAATGATCGAGCGAAGCCGGTCGACTATCCGCACCGCCTGGCCACTCGCGGTATTGGGAAGGATCAGAAGAAATTCTTCGCCGCCGTAACGGCCCAACTTGTCGATCGCCCTGATGTTGGCGAATACACTGATTGCAAACGTGCGCAGCGCCTCGTCGCCGGCCGGATGGCCGCACCGATCATTGATCATCTTGAAATAATCCAGATCGATGATAGCGACAGAGCAAGGGATACTGCTGCGCTGCGCGCGGATCATTTCCTCATTCAGGGATTTCATGATGTAACGCCTGTTCAGCAGGCCGGTCAATTCATCCAGCTGGGCAAGTTCCTCGATCCGTCGATTTGCAACCTTGAGCTCGACCGTGCGCCGATGGAGCGTTCTTCGCATAGAGTTTCCAAAAAGCCCGATATACGCACACTGTCCAAGCGTCGCGACGAACGAAAGCGCTCCGGCAAACCATTCAGCCGTCGTCTGCATCGGCAAGGCGATCGGGACTTTTAGGAAGAAGAATATCGTGGCGACCCCAGAACCCGTAAACGCCCATAGGATTGCAGCTTCGCGGGAGGTCAATCGCAGCGCCGCAAACCCGAAAATCACAAAAACTACGGTGAGAAACAAAAAACCGATTTCAGGAGCCGCCAGCAAGAATGCAAGCTGCATCATGATGTTTGCGGCAGCCTGAAAGCTGGTCAAAAAATGGTCGTCGAACCTGTCGCCGAAATTCGCTTCCGACAGCACCGCAAACAATGCCGTCAGACCGACGCCGCCGACAAAGAACATCGAAGGGATGACGAATGAAACCTTTCCCGCATATGCGTAGATTAAGACAATGATATCGCCGACCACGTAGCTCGCAGCCTGGAGCAGGAGCATCTGCCGGCGTTGCTTGAGCCGCCGCTGAGCCTCGACCGCCGATATCGCTGACCTTGCATTCGCCGTGTAATCAATGGCGTCCGAGACTGTGCTGACCATAGCGCCGTCCAGCCTTTTCACGTCACAAGCGCCACGTTACGGAACGCCTGCACAAGCGGTCGTTCCAGCTTTCCGTCCATACCGCACAGGATTTTGTAGGCATCTTGGCGAGATATTGGCGGGCTGTATGGCCTCGACTCAATAAGCGCGGCGAAGATATCCGAGATCGTCAGCAATCTTACCAGATCAGAAATCTCCGGGGCCGTCAGCGCGTCGGGATAACCTGAACCGTCCAGATATTCGTGGTGGTGCCTCACGCCGTCAAGAATCTCCGGGCTGACGCCTGAGGTATCCTTCAATAACTCACATCCGATGACCGGATGGCGCCTCATGATCTCTTCTTCAGCTGGGTCGAGGCGTCCCGGCTTGTCGAGAATCGATAAGGGAATACGAGCCTTCCCGATATCATGAAGGGTTGCCGCCATTCCGAGTCGCTTTACATCCAGACTAGAAAACCCGATGTCCAATGCAAAGCCGACTGCCACTCCCGTTACCAGCAGGCAATGTTGGTACGTTCCTTCATGATAGCGGCGCACGTCGTCGAGCCACGCGCCAAGCCCGTTTAGCACGATGGTATCGATGATTTCTGATGTGGCGCGCTCGGCGTCTGAAAAGTTTATCAGTTTTCCGGCCTGCGCGGCCGAGAACATCGACCCGAAGGCCGCTGCGCCATCTGCGATCTCGCGTGAGGTAATGGCAAAGTCGGTTAGTGCTGCCTTCTCCGCGACTTCGATCTGCGCCAGTTTGAATATGATTTCTCTTGGACGAGAAACCACGGCGGTCGCTCCGAGCGCAAACGCCTGCGCAACCAGGTGGTGAACGTGTTTCTCAACAACAAACAGCCTTTCAGAAAGGCAACTCAGTTCCTGCAAAACAATTTTGATCTGTTCGACCCGAACCACCTTACGCAGGTCGGCGTCAACCATTAGCACGCCGTTTGAGCTGATTTCAGTTTCACCACCTCCCAGCAACTGGGGGACAACATGATATCGCGGCTCCAGTATCGCGCGGATGGCAGGTATTTTTGTTGGTTCGTCGGTGACGAAATGAACAAGCATTTCAACCGCCAAATTGGAAAGAGTTGAGGTCGTAACCTCGCAATTTCAAAATCAAAAACTAGGAATAGCTGATAGGAGGTTACTATATGCCCCATGGCCTTAAGCTCGGCTTAAAGTGGAGACTC
>JBAUUA010001095.1:0-3152 GCA_049582465.1 Bradyrhizobium sp.
GGAAATAGGGATTCGGGAATCTGATCGAGACCGAGCGCCCGGCTGCTCGGCGGAGAGTTTAGGCGTCGCTTCACGAAACTGGAGAACAAATCGCCCGCCATAGCCGCGCCCGCTACGATTGCACCGATCGTCAGATCCAGGCCGATAAGCGGCGCGCTTGCTGTTGTGATGAGGACTGAAATCAAAATACCGCGGATGGTTTTCGATGGTCCAAACAACGGCCGCCCATCAAAAAATATGGCGCCGGCATCCAGCGGAAAAGAAAAACGTGGGCCAAAAACCTTCTTCGCGACGATCGGTGTGCCGTTCGCCAACGTCATTAAGACCAATAATTGCAAAATATGCAGAAGTTGCATTTCTTCAGCTTAGCTTATAGTTGCATCCGACATTAGTTCGATCTCCTATTGATTTTTGTGAGCGCCTTTTAGTGGAGCGTCTTTGCGCCGGTCATTCAAGGCACCAAGGTCGATCAACGTGAAGACGGCGAAGGCGCTCGAATTATCGCTGTCGCTTCTCGGCCGTGCCGACGAGATGATCGAATAGCGATGCAGTGTGTTGCGGCGCACGGGTCTCTTCCTGGCACGAACCGGAGCAACCGGGCCGGTCTGACGATGTCCGTTGATCGGGGAAGACCGGAAGTCACATTTTACGGCTGTGAGGACCGTTTTTGTGAAGGGTTTCGGATGACGGCCCATCGCGACGATTCGGCTTGCACCGGGGCCGTCGTCCGAAAGCCTCCAGTGAAGGAACGCGCGAGATGAGGTGCCGATGGTGACGCGGGCGCTATGGCGATTTGATCGCGGCGTTGACGGCGGACGCAAGACGCGAGAGCGCGGCCGTCAGGAGATGGCGGGTGCTGGTGGGTCTCGGGCTCGCTTGAGCCGCGATGACGATGGCTTTCGGGGAAGATTGCCTTGTTGAAAGCGCTGCTGGGTAACTGTTCGGTCGAGCGTCGCCGTGGCTGGATTGTGACCAGCGGGAAACGCGCTTGACGATGCAGGTGCGAGACGTGGCGACCGCGCTCATGAGGTGTCGATCCGGATTGCGACGAGAGGCGCCGTTGGCCGATAGCGTGGCTGGCAGCCGGCCTCGAAGATCTCGATCACGAACATCCGGCCGCCACAGCACGGACAAGGCTGGGCGAGTACCAGCGCCGCCTCCGGATCGATCTCGACCTTCTCCTCGGCCACCGGTGTGGCCAGACCCAGGAGCTCACGCGCCCGCGCGATCGTCTCGGCGCGGTTCGCGCTGGCGAACAAGCCGTAGTGGCGGATGCGATGGAAGCCTTTGGGCAGCACGTGGATGAGGAACCGGCGAATGAATTCGCCGGCATCGAGCGTCATCGTCGTGCAGCGGCCGGGGCCTTCGATCCTGTAATCCTTCACCTTGAACGTGACGTTCCGCTGGTCGACTGCGATCAGGCGGCTGTTCGAGATGGCGACGCGGTGGGTGTAGCGTGACAGATAGGCGAGCACGGCCTTCGGGCCCGCGAATGGGCGCTTGGCGTAGACGAACCAGCGCTTCTTGCTGAGCGGAGCCAGGAACGCCGCGAACGTCTTGGCATCGGCCAGATGCGCATATGAGCCGAGGAACTGCAGCCTGCCTGCTCCGTGTGCCGCCAAAAGCTTCTCCAGCATCAAGCGGCGAAACAGTTTTGACAGAACGCGCACGGGCAGCAGGAAGTTTGGTTTGCATGAGATCCAGCGGCTGTCGTCCATGGCGAGGCCGCCGCCCGGCACGATCATGTGCAGGTGTGGATGGTGGGTCATTGCCGAGCCCCAGCTGTGCAATACGGACGTGATGCCGATGCGGGCTCCGAGGTGCTTCGTATCGGCTGCGATGGTGAGCATCGTCTCCGACGAGGCCTTGAACAGCAGATCGTAGACCACGGCCTTGTTCTGGTAGGCGATGTCGCCAATCGCCGACGGCAGCGTGAAGACGACATGGAAGTAGGGAATCGGGAGCAGTTCGGCCTCGCGTGCCGCCATCCACTGGCGTGCAGCCGCGCCCTGGCACTTCGGGCAGTGCCGGTTGCGGCAGCTGTTGTAGGCGATCGTGGTGTGGGCGCAGTCCTCGCAACGCGCGACATGTCCGCCGAGCGCCGCCGTGCGGCAGTTCTCGATGGCGCTCATCACCTTGAGTTGGAGCAGGCTGACGTGACCGCGGTTGGCATGACGCCACGCGGCCCCGTGGTCGCGGAAGACGTCCGCGACCTCCAAAGCTGGACGGGCCATGTGGGTCTGTTACGCTGGCGGCTCGTCCTTCTTCGGCACCAGCTGCGTGAGCCTGTCGAGAGGGCTCATGACCTCACGGATGATGTTGGTGGCCACCTGGGTGTAGCGCGCCGTGGTGTCGAGCTTGGAATGTCCGAGCAAGACCTGGATCACACGAATGTCGATGTTCTGCTCGAGCAGGTGCGTGGCGAAGCTGTGTCTGAGCGTGTGCGGCGCCACCCAATTGGGTAGCCCAGCCAGTTCGGCGGCCAGGTGGCAGACGCGATTGAGCTGGCGCGTGGTCATCGGGTTGATGCGGTCGCGGCCGGGGAACATCCATACTTGGGGATGGGCGATGCGCCACCAGTCGCGCAGCAGATCCAACAGCTGCGGCGACAGCATGGCATGGCGATCCTTGCGGCCTTTGCCTTGCTCCACGCGGATCATCATGCGCTTGGAATCGACGTCGCAGACCTTCAGTGCGACCACCTCCATGGCGCGCAATCCAGCGCCATAGGCAACGCTGAGCGCCGCCTTGTGCTTGGGCCCGGGTGCGGCCTCCAGCAGGCGCAACACCTCTTCGGGCGAGAGCACGCGCGGCAGCTTGCGCGGCTCGTAGACGAACACGAGATGGCGTGTCGTCTCCGGTCGGTCGAGCGTCACCTTGAAGAAAAACCGCAGCGCGGTCACGGTCGCGTTGATGCTCGGTGGTTGCGCCCCGGTCTCGGTCAGATGCAGCTGGAACGCGCGCAGCTCTTCCGCCGTCGCGGTGTCGGGGGAACGGCCGAGGAAGATCGCGAGCCTCTTGACGGCACGGATATACTCGCGTTGCGTATCGGGTACGAACCTGCGCATGTTCATGTCTTCGAGCATGCGTTGGCGCAGCGGGCTGATGGGCTTCTCGCTCATTGGGGGCTCCTGTCTTGAGGTTGGAGTGCT
>JBAUUA010001096.1:0-8637 GCA_049582465.1 Bradyrhizobium sp.
TCTCACTATCATTGCACACGCGGCTATCGGGCGCATTGGGCGCCCGGCATTCCCTGCGCCCTCTGAATGCAGAGGGCGGAACGAGCAGGTCGAACCTCGGGCGAATTGCGCTGCGAGATCGCGAAGCTGCGCGCGGTAATCTCCCCTCCCTCCACGCGCCCTTGCGCGTGGCGGGGAGGGGTCGGGGGTGGGGGGTCTATCAGTTTGCTCCTCTGGCAGCGAGTTTGCTGAGGCACCCCCCGCCCCCGACCCCTCCCCGCCGCTTCGCGGGAGGAGGGGAGGAGATGAGAGGAGATGTTAGCGAGCGATGACCGCTGTTTGAAAACGAAATCCGCTCACACTTCTCTTCGGCTCAGAAACGCCAGCCGCTCGAACAGATGCACGTCCTGCTCGTTCTTCAACAGCGCGCCGTGCAGCGGCGGGATCAGCTTGCGCGGATCGCGCTCCCTGAGCATTTCCGGCGTCATCTCCTCGTTGAGGAGCAACTTCAGCCAGTCCAGGAGCTCCGAGGTCGACGGCTTCTTCTTCAGGCCCGGCACTTCGCGCACCTCGAAGAAGATCCGCAAGGCTTCCTCCACCAGGCGCTTCTTGATGCCGGGGAAATGCACCTCGACGATCCGGTTCATGGTGTCGATGTCGGGAAACTTGATGTAGTGGAAGAAGCAGCGGCGCAGGAAGGCGTCCGGCAACTCCTTCTCGTTGTTGGAGGTGATCATCACGATCGGGCGCAGGCTGGCCTTGATGTTCTCGCCGGTCTCGTAGACGAAGAACTCCATGCGATCGAGCTCGAGCAACAGGTCGTTGGGGAATTCGATGTCGGCCTTGTCGATCTCGTCGATCAGCAGCACCGGGCGCTTTTCGTGGGTGAAAGCTTCCCAGAGCTTGCCGCGCTTGATGTAGTTCGAGATGTCCGAAACCTTGGAGTCGCCGAGCTGGCTGTCGCGCAGGCGCGACACCGCGTCATATTCGTAGAGGCCCTGCTGCGCCTTGGTGGTGGACTTGATGTGCCAGGTCAGAAGCGGCGCGCCGAGCGCCTTGGCGACTTCCTCGGCCAGCACGGTCTTGCCGGTGCCGGGCTCGCCCTTGATCAAAAGCGGGCGCTCGAGCACGATCGAGGCGTTGACGGCGATCTTGAGGTCGTCGGTGGCGACATAGTCCTTGGTGCCGGTAAATTTCATCTAGTCGTTGCCTTGTTGCTTGTTCTTGAGCGCGGATTTGGCGCCGTGCCTGAACGGGAAACCGCTGCCGGTGGTGGCTGCGGGGATGAAGAACGCCGTCAAGCGCGTTTGATCAGCGAGAGGATGACGAGCACGATCACCGCGCCGACGGTGGCGTCCAGGATCGCGCCGAGCGTGCCGGCGGCGAGCTCGATATGCAGTTGCGGCAACACCCAGCTTGCGACCAGCGCGCCGATGATGCCGATCACGATGTTGCCGATCAGCCCGAAACCGGCGCCGCGCACGATCAGGCCGGCCAGCCAGCCGGCGATCGCGCCGATCACGAGTGCCGCCAAAATACCCATCGAAAATGCCCCGTTCAAAAGCCCTGTCGGCTCAATTCTAGTTGAAAAACCGGGCAGGTCTAGGCCTGTCTGCCCTTGACGTCCACCGTGCGGCGGGCAATCTGTGACCCATGTTCCTGCAATTCTTCACATCGCTGCGCGACGCGCAGGTCCCGGTTACTTTACGCGAATATCTGACGCTGATGGAGGCGCTGGACGCCGACCTCGCCGAGCAGACGGTGGAGAATTTCTACTATCTGTCGCGCGCGGCGCTGGTGAAGGACGAGCGCAATCTCGACAAGTTCGACCGCGTGTTCGGCACCGTGTTCAAGGGGCTGGAAAGCCTGCTCGACGCCATGGAGAAGGCGGACATTCCCGCCGAATGGCTGAAGAAGCTCGCCGAGAAATACCTCACCGAGGAAGAGAAGAAGCAGATCGAGGCGCTGGGCTGGGACAAGCTCATGGAGACCCTGCGCCAGCGCCTGAAGGAGCAGAAGGGCCGCCACCAGGGCGGCAACAAGTGGATCGGCACCGCCGGCACCTCGCCGTTCGGGGCGGAGGGCTATAATCCCGAGGGCATCCGCATCGGCCAGGAGAAGAACCGCAACAACCGTGCGGTGAAGGTGTGGGACAAGCGCGAATTCAAGGATCTCGACGGCAATGTCGAGCTCGGCATCCGCAACATCAAGATCGCGCTGCGACGCCTGCGCAAATTCGCCCGCACCGGCGCGCCCGACGAACTCGATCTCGACACCACGATCAAGGAGACCGCCAACCACGGCTATCTCGACGTGCACATGCGCCCCGAACGGCGCAACGCCGTCAAGGTGCTGGTGTTCTTCGATATCGGCGGCTCCATGGATTCGCACATCGAGCAGGTCGAGGAATTGTTCTCGGCGGCGAAGAGCGAATTCAAGCACATGGAATATTTCTACTTCCACAACTGCCTCTACGAAGGCGTCTGGAAGCAGAACAAGCGGCGCTTCACCGACCGCACCCCGACCTGGGACGTGCTGCATAAATATCCGCACGATTACAAGGTGGTGTTCGTCGGCGACGCCTCGATGAGCCCTTACGAGATCATGGTGCCCGGCGGTTCGGTCGAGCATGTCAACGAGGAGGCCGGCTCGGTCTGGCTCGATCGCATCGTCAGAACCTATCCGCACGCGGTATGGCTCAATCCGGTGGCGCAGCGGCACTGGGACTATTCGGAATCCACCACCCTGATCCGCCGGCTGTTTTCGGAGCGCATGTTCCCGATCACCATCGAGGGTCTCGAAGGCGCGATGAAGGAACTGGTGCGGTAAGAAATTTTGATCGTCATTCCGGGGCGCGCGTGAGCGCGAACCCGGAATCTCGAGATTCCGGGTCTGGTCTTTCGGACCATTCCGGAATGACAGAAAAATAACGAGGAAACGTTCATGCCCCAGACCATTCACCGCGGCATCAAGTCCCTGATCGACGAGGCCAATGCGGAGATCGAGACCGTCAGCGCCTCTGATGCCATCAAGATCGCGCATAACGACGACGTCGTGATCGTCGACATCCGTGATCCCCGTGAGATCGAGCGCGAGGGAAAAATACCGGGCGCGTTCTCCTGCACCCGCGGCATGCTGGAATTCTGGATCGATCCGGCGAGCCCCTATGCCAAGCCGATTTTCCAAGAGGACAAGAAATTCATCTTCCATTGCGCCGGCGGCATGCGCTCGGCGCTGGCGGCAAAGACCGCGCAGGACATGGGCTTGAAGCCGGTCGCGCATATGGGCGGCGGTTTTGCCGCCTGGCGCGACGCCGGCGGCCCGATCGAGAAGTGGGAACCGAAGAAGAAGGGCTGAAGTTGCCTCGTCATTCCAAGGTTCGCGCCTTTAGCGCGCCCCGGAATGACAACAGGAATTTTGCACCATGACATCACCGACCGACGATCCGCTTGTCACCACCGACTGGCTCGCCGCCCATCTCGATGATCCCAAGGTCAGGATCATCGATGCGTCCTTCAAATTGCCCGGCGTGCTGCCGCTGCCCGTCGACGATTATCTCACCGGCCATATTCCGGGCGCGGTGTTTTTCGACGTCGACGCGGTCTCCGATCACGACGATCCGCGGCCGCATATGTATCCGACCGCCGAGCAGTTCGGGCGTGACGTTGCCGCGCTCGGCATTTCCAACGGCGACACGGTCGTGGCCTATGATTCCGGCGGTTGGGTCGCCGCGCCCCGGGCGTGGTGGATGTTCCTGTCGTTCGGGCACCCGAACGTGAAGGTGCTCGATGGCGGCTTGAAGAAATGGCTGCGTGAAGGGCGCCCGACGCATTCCGGCAAGGTTACGGCGAAGCCCGGGAAATTCCTCGCGAAGTTCGATT
The DNA here is from genome assembly GCA_049582465.1 of Bradyrhizobium sp. Taxonomy (GTDB): domain Bacteria; phylum Pseudomonadota; class Alphaproteobacteria; order Rhizobiales; family Xanthobacteraceae; genus Bradyrhizobium. The sequence goes on from JBAUUA010001096.1 coordinate 3,861, forward strand.
CAAGCTATGTGCGCAGCCAGCAGCAACTGGTCGGCAATCTGGCGACGCACGTCGAGCAACTGGTCGATGCGCGGCCGCGTCCGCGTTTCGAGGGCTCCGTGGCCGAGCCGCGGCCCGGCCTGCGCGGCGGCCACATCCCCGGCAGCCGCAACGTGCCCTATGCCGAATTGTTCGACGCCGCGACCGGCGCGATGAAGCCGCTCGAGGAACTGCGCAAGGCCTTCACCGGCGCCGGCGTCGATACGACGAAGCCGATCGTGACGACCTGCGGGTCCGGCGTTTCCGCGCTGGTGCTGACGCTTGCGCTGTATCGGCTCGGCGTGCGCGGCAGCGCGCTTTACGACGGATCGTGGTCCGAATGGGGCCTGCCCGGCGGACCGCCGGTCGCGACCGGTCCGGCCTGATTGGCGCGTATTGCGCAAAAGCGGGCGCCGGTTTTGGGATTGGGGCAGGGCGCCGGCTCCAATGCTCCGCGGCTACGTACGGCCGCCGCCGCCGGTTGCGAGAATCGCAGACCAAACGGGTCGGCTGCCTGCTGTTGTTGCAGCTCCGCCGCCAACCGCGCCAGCCGCGCGGCGCGTGCCGCCATCCGCCGGCGGTAGGCCGCCCGCCGTGCCCGCAACTGCTTCTTGACCACGCTTGGGTCGGGCTTGGCGCTGGCGGCATTTTCCGGCGGTTTCATCTCGACGGCGGCGGATGGATTGTCCAGCGCGGCGGTTTTCGTCGTGGCGGTGTCGGCCTCAGGCGAAGCCGCTGCGGTTGCTGGCGAAGCTGCCGCATTGACGTCAGCCGCGGCCGGGACGGCTTCGTTCGCTGGCGGCGAGGCCGGCTCCGGCACGGCCTGGTCCGTCGATGCGAGCTGCGCGTTGTCGCTGGAAGCCGATGTTGCGACCTGTTGGGGTGCGCCGGAGGCCGGCACATCGCCGGGCGCCGCTGCCGCCGGGCTTGCTGGCGCCGGACTTTCGGGGGCGGGTATGTCGGACTTCGCGGCCGGCAGCGTCGGCGGCTCCGGCTTCAGTGCGGCGATCTCTGTGGGCTCGGCTGGCGGCTGAACGGTCGTCGCTCGTTGGCCGGCGTCGGCTCGGCCGGTGCTGCGATCGCGGGGACAGTGGCTCCGGGGGTATCGCCTGACGCCATTTGATCGGCGGCCGGCGTCCCGACCCGGAGCATCGCAAGCAGGGGTTTTGCGGGCTCGACTTGCTGGACGAATGTGGCCTCGGGGGCGGCGTGCCAGGAGGGGTTGGTGGCAAACTGCTCGTGGGCGGCGCGCAGCAGCGCCGCCGCGCCGAGCCCGAAGACAAGTATCGACAACGTGAAAAAGGTCGCAGCGAACAAGAAGCGGAAGCCGGGCAGCATGGAAAGGCAAATTCCGCCCTCGCTTTGGTGTTGCGAAGGCCTTCGAGCATCCGGGAACGCGGTGACCACTGAATTGGCCGCGTTCGCGACGCATCTGACACTCCCCCAGCGCGCAGCGAATCAGCCCGGTTCGAAGATACCGCAAGGTTGCCCGCGGCGTTTGTTACAATTCGGTGGAATTAAGCCGCGCGCGGGCCGGAAAGCAGTTTCCTCGGCCGGTGAGGCTTGAGTGCAACGGTGCTGCCTGCGATCACAAAATGCCGAATTCGGAACCATTTAGCCGGATTTGTCTTGAATGCGCCGCGATCTTCAGCCATCTGCCGTTAACCGCCCGGTGTCGGCTTGGGGACTATACAGACAAGAGCGATGATGAGCAAAAGCATTCTGACGATTTGTGCTGCCCTGATGGCAGGCGCGGCGGGAACCTCGCTTGCGCTCGCGCAGGGCTATCCGGTATCGCCACCCGGGGCGGTCTATGCGCCTGCTCCGCAGCCCTATCCGCCCGGCGGCTACCCGGCAGACTATCGCCGCGGCGCCGGCCCAGGCGCGCCCGATTTCGATTCGCTGGAAGACGATGAGGCGCCGAACGCGCAGAGTTCGACGGCGCTGTCTCCGCCCGGACCGGTGCTTTCGCCGGACGATCCGCGTTACGCCCATCCGGAAAGGTCCCGGCCGATCTATACCGATCGCGCTGCGCCGACCGGGCCGATCATGTCGCCCGACGATCCCCGCTATGGCCGTCCCGCCGGCGTCACGCCGCTCTATTCGGACCGCGGCGCGCCCACCGGCCCGATTCTGTCGCCGGATGATCCGCGCTATGCCCACGCCGCCGACCCCCAGCCGGCTTATTCCGACCGCGGCGCGCCGACGGGTCCGGTTCTTTCGCCCAATGACCCACGCTATCGGCGGCTCGACGGTCCGCCGCCGGTGATCTATTCGGACCGGGCCGCCGGATCCGGCAATCCCAATGACGAGCGGGGCATGCGGCCGCCCGAGGCGATCGGAGGGCCCGGCGCTGGCCCGGCTCCGAACAGCGTCACGGGTTCGGTGCAGCCGGCGCCGATCGGGGCCGACGGCAAGCCGATGGTGCTGTCCGCGCTGCCGCCGGATGAGCAGCCGGAGGCCGGTCCCGCGGAACTGGCGCCGAACCTGCGCCGGCAGGAAGTGGCCTTCGCCACCAAGGAGCCTGCGGGAACGCTGATCGTCGATACCCCGAACACCTATCTCTACTACGTGCTCGGCGGTGGCCGCGCGATTCGCTACGGCGTCCGTGTCGGCCGCGACGGCTTTACCTGGACCGGGGTGCAGAAGATCACCCGCAAGGCCGAGTGGCCGGATTGGCATCCGCCGCCTGAGATGATCGATCGTCAGCCCTATCTGCCGCGCTTCATGGCCGGTGGCCCCGGCAACCCCCTGGGCGCGCGCGCGATGTATCTCGGCAATACGGTGTATCGCATCCACGGTACCAACCAGCCCTCGACCATCGGCAAGTTCGTCTCGTCGGGCTGCATCGGTATGTTGAATGAGGACGTCTCGGACCTGTTCGATCGCGTCAAGGTCGGCACCCGCGTGGTCGTGCTGCCCGGCGGCCCGCCGCCGGCATCGACCACCACTGCCTCGGCCGCGCCGGTGCCCGGACCTGCGGGCGTTACCCCCGGCACCCAGCCGACCGTGGTGCCGCCGCTGCCCGCGCCCGTGACGGTGCGCTAGAAGCGACGATCGGCCCTGCATTATCTGGAAAGGCGCGCCCACGGCGCGCCTTTTTTACGTTCTCGGTCGTTGCCTGCGCGGACAGTTGGTTCCGCCGATGCGCGGATCGCGACAATTTGACTGTCGCGGGATTCCCTTACCGCGCGATTGGGAGGATTCTTTCGGGCGCGGGCTGGCTCTCCACGAAACCGAACTGTGTATCGAACGCGATCCGGGAGTTCGTGGCGTAACGAATAACAGGAGCTCGCCATGCGAATCTTTGTTGCAGGCGCCACCGGCGCCATCGGCCGTCCGCTCGTCGCCGCGCTGATCACGGCAGGTCATTCCGTCGTGGGCCTGACCCGGACGGCAGCGAAGGCGGAAACCATCCGACGGATGGGCGCGGAACCTGTCGTCGCCGATGGTCTCGATGCGGTGGCCATTCGCGCGGCCGTGCTTTCCGCAAGGCCCGATGCCATCATTCATGAGATGACGGATCTTGCGGGGACGACCGACCTGCGGCACTTCAATCGCACCTTCGCGAGCAGCAACCGGTTGCGAACAATGGGCACCGACCATTTGCTCGCGGCCGCCCGTGAGATTGGCGTCCAGCGCTTCATCGCCCAGAGCTACTGCGGCTGGCCCTATGCCCGCGACGGGGTCGCCATCAAGACGGAGGCCGATAAGCTCGATCCCGATCCGCCGGAAGAACTTCATCCGACGCTGGAGGCGATCCGCTACCTGGAGCACGCCGTCACCAGTTCATCCCGGCCCGAGGGGATCGTGCTGCGCTACGGCGCGTTTTACGGGCCGGACACCGGGATGCTCGATCACGTCATGATCGAACAAATCCGCCACCGCCGCGTGCCGCTGATCGGCGACGGCGGCGGATGGTGGTCGTTCGTGCATGTCGACGACGCCGCTGCCGCGACCGTCAGGGCGGTCGAGCGCGGCAAGCCCGGCAGCATCTACAACATTGTGGACGACGAACCCGCCGAGGTCCGCGAATGGCTTCCCGCGCTGGCGCAGATGCTTGATGCGAAACCGCCGTTTCATCTGCCGGCCTGGATCGCACGCCTAGTGGCCGGCGAGCACATGGTTGCCATGATGACGCAGGTGCGCGCAGGCTCGAACATCAAGGCCAAGCGCGACCTCGACTGGGAGCCGGTCCATCCATCATGGCGCGAGGGGTTTTCGGTGATCGCGCACCAGACGCTCGCTCACAGACCGGCAGCGTAAGCGGCTGGGTTCAGTTTTAAGCGAGGCGCCGCGGCGGCTCGCCGCCCTTGGTCCAGGCGTCGATGCAATCGACCATCTGGCTGTAATGGGCGCGAAAGCTCTCCTCGGTGACGTAGCCGAGATGCGGCGTCAGCACGAGGTTGTCGAGCTTGCGGAAGGGATGATCGACCGGCAGCGGCTCGACCGAGAACACATCGATCGCGGCGCCCGCGATCTTGCGCGCCTTCAGGGTTTCCAAAAGGGCCGCTTCGTCGACGATCGGTCCGCGCGCGGTGTTGACGAGGTAGCTGGTCGGCTTCATGCGCGCGAGGTCCGCTGCCCCGACCAGGCCGTGCGAGCGCTGGCTCAGTACCACGTGAATGGTGACGATGTCGGCCGCCGCGAACAGCTCTTCCTTGCTGGCATAGCCGACGCCGACTTCCTTGCATCGCTCCGCCGTCAGGTTTGGGCTCCAGGCGATCACGTTCATGCCGAACGCCTTGGCGAGCCCCGC
>JBAUUA010001097.1:0-2945 GCA_049582465.1 Bradyrhizobium sp.
AGCGCCGCCTGGATGCGCGGCCAGGGGCACATATAGACGCAGACCTGCTCGCGCATGAAGCCGGCGAGAACATAGGTGGTCGCGGTCAGGATCGCGATCCAGATATAGGCCAGCATCGGCGCCTGGAACGTCACCAGCTGCTTCATCAGCGTCGGCGCGTCGTTGAAATAGAGCACCCAGGCACCGCCGGTCCACCAGGCGATCATCAGCCAGATCGAATGCTTCAGCGTGATCTCCGCGAAGCGCTCCAGCTTCATCGTACCCCGCAGAGCATCCTTTCGCATGCGCTCGCGGCGGTCGCCCTCGATCAGGCGCTCGACGGCATAGAACAGATCGGTCCACACGGTTTGCGGGCAGAGATATCCGCACCAGATCCGTCCGCCCACCGAGTTCATCAGAAACAGCGTGATGGCGGCGATGATCAACAGGCCGGTAAAATAGTAGACCTCCTGCGGCCACAGCTCGATGAAAAAGAAATAGAAGCGGCTGTTGGGGAGATCGATCAGCACCGCCTGGCTGGGCGCGCCGAGGCCGCGATTCCAGCGCACGAACGGCAGCAGGTAGTAGACGCCGAGGCAGAACGCCATCAGGCCCCATTTGATGCGACGGAAAGTCCCGGAAACGCTCTGCGGATAGACTTTCTTCTGGGCCGCATAAAGCGGCCCGTTGTCGTCATATTCCACTTCCGTCGGGAGTACGGGCTTGTTCATCGACAGGATTCATCTCGCATGAGCGATGCAGACTAGACTCAGCATCCGACGCGCAGTTGATCCAGCTCAAATAGCCGGCAGATATCCGGGATTGCCCTGGCTGGCGCCTCGTTCCGTTGAATCAGAACCGAGGCACTACATCTTGTTTGACGCGTTTTCTTCACGCGAACCGGTATCCACTTCGCTCGAAAACGCTATGGCGGTCACTTACCCCCACCGAGCGAGTGAACGTAGACCGCCATCGCCTTGATGGTGGAGGGATCGAGCCGCCCCACCCATGCCGGCATCACGCCGGCCCGGCCGTTGGTGATGGTTTCGATGATCGTCGCCTCGTCGGAACCATAGAGCCAGATCTTGTCGGTGAGATTGGGCGAGCCGAGTTCCTGGTTTCCCTTGCCCTGCTCGCCGTGACAGACTGTGCAATTATCGGCGAAAATCTTGGCCCCGGCCGCGGCGTCATATCCCGGGCGCGTAGTCAGGCCGGACAGCGACCGGACATAGTTGGCGACGGTGACAATTTCGTCCCTCTTCAGCGTCCCGTCCTTGCCGAAGGCGAGCATCTGGCCCTCGTGGGTCTTTGCATGCCCCGAACGCGCTCCGAACTGGATCGTCTGCATGATCTGGTCGAGCGTACCGCCCCAGAGCCAATCGTCGTCATTCAGGTTGGGGAAACCCTTGGCGCCGGCGGCGCCGGAGCCGTGGCACGGCGCGCAATTGTCGCCGAATACCGTCTTGCCGCGGGCGCGCGCCAGCGCCAGCAACGCCGGATCCTTCTCGATATCGGCAAGCGATGCCGCGCCGAGCGCGACCATCTTGTCGCCGCGGATCTTTTCGAGGTTGGCCAGTTCCACGGCGACGTCCGCGCGCGAGGAATAATGCAGCACGCCGGTAGTGTATCCAGAGACCAGCGGCCAGGCCGGATAGACGATCCAGTACCCGAACGCCCAGACGATGCACAAATAGAAGGTGATTACCCACCAGCGCGGCAGCGGCGTGTTCAATTCCTTGATGCCGTCCCACTCGTGGCCGGTCGTGGTCTTGCCGGAGATTTGGTCGAAATCGCTATGTTCAGTCATGATTCTGTCATTCCTCCCGCAGCGGCATTCTCGCCGCTTCGTCGAAGGCTTTCTGGTTGCGAGGCCAAAGCGCGTAAGTCACGATTGCGATGAAGATTCCGACGAAGATCGGTGTCCAGAAGGTCGTGACGAAATCCGATGTGATGTTCTGGACGGTTAGGATTGCACTCATCATCCTGCCTCAGCGAAGATTGGCTTTTTCGTTGTAGAGCTTGAAGTCGACCAGCGTACCGAGCATCTGCAAGTAAGCGATCAGTGCGTCCAGTTCGGTGGGAGCGCCCGGCTTGCCGTCGAAATTGCGCGCGACGGCTTTCGGGTAGCGTTTCTGGAACGCATCCACCCCCGGACTGTCCGGATCAGCCTGCGCCTTCAGATCGGCAACGGCGTTGGCGATCTGATCGTCCGTATAAGGCACACCGACGGCGCGGTTGGTCCGCAGATGATCGGCAATCGTATCGGTGTCGATCTCGGTCGCGGCCAGGAACGGATAGCCGGGCATCACCGATTGGGGAACGATTGCGCGCGGATTGGTCAGATGCGTCACATGCCAGTCGTCGGAATATTTGGCGCCGACCCGCGCCAGATCGGGCCCGGTTCGCTTCGATCCCCACTGGAACGGGTGGTCGTACATGCTTTCGGCAGCCAGCGAATAATGACCGTAGCGCTCGACCTCGTCGCGCAGCGGACGGATCATCTGCGAATGGCAGAGATAGCAGCCCTCGCGGACATAGATATTGCGGCCGGCGAGCTCGAGCGGGGTGTACGGCCTGACGCCGTCGACCACCTCGATCGTGCTCTTCAGGTAGAACAGCGGGGTGATTTCGACCAGGCCACCGATGGCGATGACCAGCAGTATTCCGACGATCAGGATGATCGAGTTCTTTTCGAAGACTTGGTGCCGTGTCCAGAAAGACATTTAATCGCTCCTCATTCCGCCGGCTGAAGAGCGACGGGCGACTGAACTTCCGCCTCACCGACGCGCACCGTCATCCAGAGATTGTAGGCCATGATCAGCGCGCCGATCAGGAACAACGCTCCCCCGGCGGCGCGGATGATGTAGAATGGATGCATCGCTTCCACGGTCTCGATGAAGGAATATTCCAGGAAGCCGAGCGAGGTATAGGCGCGCCACATCAGGCCCTGCAGGATCCCCGAAACC
>JBAUUA010001098.1:0-2888 GCA_049582465.1 Bradyrhizobium sp.
CGCTTGAGCTGGACCACCAGTCCGCGCACAGCCTCCCCATGATAGCTTTTGACACACGGGATGCGTGACAACCATTCGAAGAACGCCCGCTCGTCGTTCTGATGATAGAAGCGGACGTTCGTATCCATGTGGGTCAGAGTCAGCAGCGGAACAACCATAGGGCGCATGATGCTCATGGCCAGCGGTAATGACAAGACTCCGTAACATACGTAGCAGGCGTGCCGGAGGTTTACCGAGCCTAAGGAAACCGCTTGCCCATCATGGCAGGGCTAGTAATTTGATTCCCAACAGACTTCAGCGCGCGACGCCAGGAAAGGCACCCCGCCATGATGAGCCAGGAACAGAACGACCTGATCACCCGCACCGGCGCGAAGGAGCCCTGCGGGAAACTGATGCGGATGTACTGGCAGCCGGCGGCGCTGGTGGATGAGCTGGCCGGCCCGCGCCCGGTCAAGGCGGTCAAACTGCTCGGCGAAAATCTCGTGCTGTTTCGCAACGAAGCGGGAGCTTACGGCTTGATCGAGCGGCATTGCGCGCATCGCGGCGCCGATCTCGCCTTCGGCCGGCTGGAAAACGGCGGCCTGCGCTGCGCCTTCCACGGCTGGCTGTTCGACACGACCGGCCAGTGCCTGGAAACGCCGGCCGAGCCAAAGGACTCGCAGCTCTTCAAGGGCATCCGGCAGCGCGCCTATCCGGTGGTGGAGAAGAGCGGCATCCTCTGGGCTTATTTCGGCGAAGGCGAGCCGCCGGCCTTTCCGGAGATCGATTGCTTCGTGGCACCTGGCAGCCACACCTTCGCGTTCAAGGGCCACATCAACTGCAACTGGCTGCAGGCGCTGGAAGTGGGCATCGATCCGTCGCACGCCTCGTTCCTGCATCGCTTCTTCGAGGACGAGGATACGTCCGCCGCCTACGGCAGACAGTTCCGCGGGGCCTCGGCCGGCACCGACCTGCCGATGACGAAGATCCTGCGCGAATACGACCGCCCGATCATCAATGTCGAGCAGACCGAATACGGCCTGCGACTGATCGCGCTGCGCGAGATCGACGAAGAACGCACCCATGTGCGCGTCACCAACCAGCTGTTCCCGCATGGCTTCGTGATTCCGATGAGCACGGAAATGACGATCACGCAGTGGCACGTGCCGGTCGATGACGAGAACTGCTACTGGTACGCGATCTTCACGTCCTATTCGACGCCGGTGGACAAGAAGAAGATGCGCGACCAGCGCCTCGAACTCTACGAGCTGCCGGATTACAAGTCGCGCAAGAACAAGTCGAACGATTACGGCTTCGATGCGCAGGAGCAGGCGACCGCGACCTATACCGGCATGGGGAGCGACATCAACGTGCACGACCAGTGGGCGGTGGAATCGATGGGCGCGATCCAGGACCGCACCAGCGAACATCTCGGCAGCGCCGACAAGGCCATCGTGCAGTTCCGCCGCCTGCTGCGGCAGGAAATCGAGAAGGCAAGTTCCGGCGCAAAACCCTTCATGTTCCTCGACGCCGCGCATGCAAAGAGCATCCAGGGACCCGCCACCATGGACGGCATCGGCCCGACGCGCGGCTGGGAAGCGTTCTGGATGGAGGTCGACGTCAAGCGCCGCCGCGGCGCGCCATGGGCCGCGCCCGTGCCGGCCGAGATCGCCGACAGAGTGCGTCATCTCAAGGCGGTCAAGTGATGATGCTCGCCGAGCGTATTGATCACTCCGCTTGCGGCAGCGTTATCGCATATGATGGAGCCGTCTGTTTCGATACGGATTTCTCTCCGCAACTCCCGTGCGTTCTTCTCCCCTCCCTCCGCGCAGCGGTGGGGAGGGGTCGGGGGTGGGGGGTGCCTCAGCAAACTCTCTGCCAAAGGGGCAAACTGCCAGACCCCCCACCCCCGACCCCTCCCCGCCACGCGCGTCGCGCGCGGGCGGAGGGGAGAAATCGGCGCTCATTGCGGAAGACGGGAACTCTCGGCCAGTGGAGTCTGTCGAAAGTCCTCCGGACCCCGGCCCTCTCCCCGCAAGCGGGGCGAGGGAGAAGCGGTCCGCTCCTCTCAAGGCTGGGAGTGGCGCGTTGAGTTTTGTCGCGCGTCATGGTCTCTGGTCCGACGAGCAGAAGGAAGCGGTCACGCGCCTTCGCAGGATCGTCGAGGAGCAGAAGCTCGAGGTCATCCGGCTATCGTTCCCCGATCAGCACGGCATCCTGCGCGGCAAGACATTGGTCGCGGCCGAGGCGCTGGCGTCGCTCGAAAGCGGCTGCAGCATCACCACCACGATGTTCGCCAAGGATACCTCGCACAAGACCGTGTTTCCGGTGTTCACCTCCGGCGGCGGTTTCGGGATGCGGGAGATGGAAGGCGCCGCCGACGTTTTGATGGTGCCGGACCCCACAAGCTTCCGCGTGCTGCCATGGTCGCCCGCCACCGGCTGGCTGTTGTGCGACGTCTATTTCGCCGACGGGCGGCCGGTGCCGTTCGCGACCCGCCACCTCTACCGGTCGGTGCTCGATAAATTGGCAAAACGCGGCTACGACTTCGTCGCCGGGCTCGAGGTCGAATTCCACATCTTCAAGCTCGAAGATTCAAAAATGTCGCCGGAGCATGCGGGACAGCCGGGCACGCCGCCCGACGTCAGCCTGCTCTCGCGCGGCTATCAATATCTGACCGAGCAGCGCTACGACCAGATGGAGCCGGTGCTCGAGATCATCCGGCGCGACATCCTGGCGCTCGGTCTGCCGTTGCGCTCGATCGAGGTCGAGTTCGGCCCGAGCCAGTGCGAATTCACTTTCGCGCCGAGAAAAGGGCTGGAGCCCGCCGACACCATGATCCTGTTTCGCAGCGCCGTGAAGCAGATCGCCCATCGCCACGGCTATCACGCCACCTTCATGTGCCGGCC